>DAMDCT010000027.1:0-5860 GCA_032091455.1 Oscillospiraceae bacterium
GTTATGTATACACCCCACCACCCCAATCTCGCCGTAACAATAGCAAAATGAACCCCAAAAACCCAAAGGTAACGGCAGTGCCACAGAAAGCGACTCCAAACCCACAGGTTAGGGACTTTGACATGTGGAAAGATATTGGGAACGAAGTAGGATCTTTTACAGCTAATTTACTTACATTAGGCTGTTACGGTAGAGCAAAGACTGCAATAGAAAATCCAAGTGCATATAACACAGCAAATAACTGGACATTGGGTTTATTGGATACTGTTAATAGAACATTTAATAATAAAGACCCTCTTTCATGGGATCATTGGTTTAATTCAGCTATCCTTGCACTTGAAGTATTGGGTTTTGGAGAATTAGTGAAAAGTGGTGTCTCTGTAGCCAAAGCAAGTAAAGCAGCTTCAAAGGTGGAGGCAACCACAAGTAAAAATACAATTAAGGGTGGGGTTAAGACAGACTTTTACGTGACTCCAAGTGGTACAGCCGTTCCTTCGACAGGTTATAGGTATATGCCAAGAGAAGCTAACTATATTGATGACTTAAAAAACACTATGGAAATACCTTCAAATTCTAAAGGAACATATATTACTTTTGATAAGTTTGATACACCAAACCCTGGAAAACTCCAACATGATGCATCTATAAGAGGTTCCTTTGACACTTTACAGATTATAGATGATATTAGAATACCAAATGGTAAATGGGGCGAGGCTGAATGGTTAGAGCCAATTACAAAAGATTTCAAAAAATATGGACCAGGTGGCGCAACCCAAGCAATCACTAATCAAAAAATAAAAATCGACAGTTTAATTGACCTGTTGAAGTAAAGGAGAGTATGAATGTTATTTGCTGATCAAAACGACATCTTAAGATGCACCGAAATAGTTAGAAAAGAGTTAACAATAAATAACGTAAATGTTAGTGACGATGTTCTAAATAAGATAGTTATTGATGTGATGGAGATCTCATATTCAAAGGGTGGAGACTATTCAGACTTTATTATTCAGAGTTTTGCGGAAACGTATATTGAGGAAGGTTTCTACAAGAAGTTTATCGAATAATTGAATTAGAACCAAATAAAAAATACTAAAGCCACTTGTAAATCACCTATAAAATGGCTTGAAATAGCTGTTTTACAGCACTGCCGACCACCTACTTGACACACAAAGGGTCATCTCGACCATGTCATAAGCATCGTACAAACGTCGGCATTGCCAGCGTTTGTGCTTTGTCGCAGGCGCAAGGCAACTACGCGGCTTTTCACTGAATGATTATGTTTACAGTGGGGGTAGTTCATCGTCAAGTAGTTCATATTACAGTGAAAACGATACAACTTCAAGTTATGTATACACCCCACCACCCCAATCTCGCCGTAACAATAGCAAAATGAACCCGAAAAACCCAAAGGTAACGGCAGTGCCAAGCAACCATTCAAGTGGAGGTAGTACGTATACTCCAATACCAACATCAAAATCTAAGCCTCAAAAAAGCACTATAAATCCACAGCAAACCCCTGATATTTTCCCAGATTGGTTAGAGAATATTGGAGCTAATACGGCGAAAATTGTTAGTGTAGTTCATAAAAGTGTAGATATCCAGGCAAGTGGCGGATTTGGAATAGGATTAAAACAAAATTTAGGAATTGTATCTGCAAACGCAAAAATAGTGCCATATGGAGGAACATTTGCATATGAATATAGAGATGGATTAACAGACACGACAAAGGGGTTCGACACTTCAATTGGTGCAGTCTTTAGTGGCGTAATCGGAGCGGAAATAAGTTTAGTTTTTGCCACACCAACTGAAGAGTATTTTAAATATGGATTTGTTAATCCTCCAAGTGGAAAATGGTTATTTAATGAATCAATAAGTGTACTAAATTCCAAGTATACAAATTTTAATGGCGAAAATAATGATACTTCAAGAATAAGCTTTGGACAAGGTGCATATTTCATTGTTGGTGGTGAATATGAAATAGGAATAAGTATTAATAAATTTAAAAAGGAGTGGAGAAAGGAGTTTAACTAGTGAAATATATTAAAAAAATGAATTGGTTAATATTCATAATAATAGAATTGCTTATTAGTAGTTTAATATCACATTTTTCTGGAATATCAACTCAAAATACCTTTTTAGGATTATTAACTGTAAATATTGTGTTTATTACTGCAGTGATTTTTCTATGGATAAAAGTATATAAGCTGAAAAAGAATAAATCATCTTATTATAAAATAGTAAAATATATTTCAATATTTATTTCTATAATTGTTTGTTGGAATATAATTATAATAACTATATTATTTTTTACGGGGAAATAACAAAAAATTTAGATATATATTCTATAAGTTAAAACCCAGCATACTACGAATAATGGTATGCTGGGCTATTTCTTAGCTATTGCTAAATGAACATGTAAATTGTATAATTATAACAACCCCCAAACCACAGAGCAATTCAAGTTATACTTCTTCACTGAATGATTATGTTTACAGTGGGGGTAGTTCGACATCTAGTTCATCGTCAAGTAGTTCATATTACAGTGAAAACGATACAAGTTCAAGCTATGTATACACCCCACCACTCCAATCTCGCCGTAATGATAGCAAAATGAACCCGAAAAACCCAAAGGTAACGGCAAATATATCAAAACCATCATGGGAAATAGACCCTTTAGAAGAATATGTGAAAAAGAGCAAAAAGGAAAATATATGATTAGATTAGAACAGCTATAACAAAACTAAATACTCACATTCAAAGCAGTAGAAACACTAAGGTGAATCTACTGCTTTTTTATATATAAAAACAATATAGAAAGGACGGAAAACATGGCAAAAACAAAAAAGATAATATTGATTTTAACTAGCGTATTGATATTAATATCTACAATTGTATTTTCTTGTGTATCATGTGCAAATCCTAATGCAGGCACAATCAAAATGGGTAATTTCTTATGTCAACGTGATAGTGATGGACTTACCATTGTTTCGACTGATGGGACAGAAGATGAAGATTTAATCATTCCTGAAAAGCTTGATGGTATTCCAGTAGTAGCAATAGCCGACCATGCATTTGAAAAATGCAAAGTTAAAAATTATATTGTCTACACAAACATTAAACACATTGGTAAAAATGCTTTTGATAGCGATAGTAACTTCAAAATTTATCTGATAGGACGAAAAGATACAAACGGTATGGACTTATCAGAAAACTGGAGTGGCATTGGCGAAGTAATATATCAAGACTTTAGTCCTGATATAGATATTAAAGGCAAACCAATATTAAAGCCTAGTATTAAACCTGTAGCACCTGATAAATTTATTGACACTGGAGATGATAATAAAAATTTAGGGCTTGATAGAAAAGATGTAAAATCAACTACTAAAGGTGTGCAAGGTGATGCTATAAGTAACAAAAATATTAATTCTGCTGATTACTTTAACAATGTAAATAAGAAGAAGATTAAGGCTTTAAGTAAAATTGAAATTACATCACCACCAATTAAAACTGCATACATTGAGGGCAATATATTTGATGAAAAAGGTATGATTGTAACAGCATTCTACACTGATGAAACAACACGTATTATAAATGTATATTCGTTTTCAACTCAAAAGCTTATGAAAGGTATAAGTTCAATAACAGTAACGTATAAAGAAAAAGATATTGAACGAACTGCAACACAAAGAATTGAAGTTGTAGCGAAAACTCCAACTGATATTGAGGTTACCTCCCCACCAACTAAAACCACATACGTTGAGGGTACTGCTTTTGATAGAACTGGTTTGGTTGTTAAAGTAAGTTATGATAATGGAGATACAGCTAATATTACAAACTTTAATATATCAACAAGCACAGTAGTTTTAGGGCAAACTTCTGTTGAGCTAAGTTATACTGAAAACAGTAAAATAGTAAAAACTACTCAGCCAATAACAGTTATTAAGAAAGTTCCTGTTTCTCTAAAAGTTACTAAGCCACCAAATAAAACCGAATATATTGAAGAACAATTTTTTAATGATACTGGAATGATTGTTGTAGTAACATATAATAATGGTAAGAGTGAAGTAGTGACAAGTTACACTCATTTGAAAAATCCATTGGAAATAGGACAATCATATATTCTATTAGGGTATATGGAAAATGACGAAATTGTGTCTTGCAAACAGCCTATAACGGTGAAGAAAAAAAGTCCTGTTTCATTAAAAATTATTTCAATGCCAACAAAGACACAATATATTGAAGAACAGGTATTCGTGCCTAATGGACTGATTATTGAAGTTACTTACGATAATAAAACAACTAAACAGTTAGTACAAGGTTTTACTTGTTCAACTGATGAATTAACTTATGGTACATGTTCAATTAAAGTCAATTATTCTGAAAATAATATAACTGTAAGCATTGATATTCCAATAACCGTAGATAAAAAGTCCCCTGTTAAGCTTGAAATCATTTCCCCACCTACTAAGACAAGCTACACAGAAGGATTAAAGTTTAAAGCTGATGGAATGATTGTTAGAGTTACATATGATAACGGCAAAATCAAAGTAATAACTAATTACACTTATAACACAAATCGGCTTATTGAGGGTATGCAATATATAACTTTATCGTATATCGAAAACAACACAAATGTAAAGGTCAATCAACCAATTACAGTTGGTAAACAACAAGCAGTGTATGGGAAGTTTACATGTGAGTTTGATACTTGCCACGAATGTACTGGTAGTGGTCATGTAGAGCGTATAGATAAATGTGTTAAATGTGATGGTAAAGGTAAGATTGGTTCATATTCTTATACTACTTGCAGCAGTTGTGGTGGGAGTGGTAGTGGAATGCATTTTTGTGCCCAATGCAATGGAACAGGTCTAACTCATGAACATTATTATAGCGATGGTATGATTTGTGATTATTGTGGTGCAAGAGGTCCTCATACTCATTATGGACTAAATTATACTTGTTCAAACTGTAATGGCAAAGGACAATATGGTTCACCTACATGCAGTTCATGTGGGGGTTCAGGAACACAATCTTATTACAGTTCTACTACATGTACTAATTGCAAGGGTAAAGGTACAATATCATCAACCGTTAAATGTGATACATGTATTGGTAGTGGAAAAGTAAATGCACATAAAGGTACATACATTGCAGATGTAACTACCGACTATAATTCATTACCAGCAGACAATAGACACACCGACGGTTCTTGGTATGTATTCAGGCGAAAAATTGAAGATTAATTCATTCACAAAGCAGTAGTAAAATCCTACTGCTTATTATATTTATAAAACAATGAAAGAGGTAAGCTAAATGAAAAAATATATAACAAGAAAAATGTTTAGAGCAATAGAGCTAAAATCAAAGGCTTTAAACAAGGCTAAAGAATGCAAAGAATTATTGCAAAATAAAGATGGTGACTCCTTAACCACGTCACAGCTTATTTGGATACTTGTAGTAGTGGTTGTAGTTATCATTGTTGCAGGACTATTAATTGCATTTATAAAGAGCGAGTTTTTCCCAGCATTTAAAACTAAAATTCAAGAAATATTAAACCTTAAATAGTCATGGGGATAGTTAAAACAATACTATTTATTTTAGTTCTTATCTATGCATCATATTACGATATTAAACACTTAACAGTCCCAACGCACGTACACATCTTACTGCTAATAACAGGCTTGCTAAATGTGAGCCTGTTATCTATTGTAGGACTTATTACAGCTTTTCTTCCAATATTCATTGGTGCATTAATCGTAGGTGGAATTGGTGGCGGTGACGTTAAAATATCAGGTATGTGTGGTTTTGTAATGCAAGGCATGGGCGGACTACTTAGTTCAACATTAGGCTTATTATTAGC
>DAMDCT010000027.1:5870-7057 GCA_032091455.1 Oscillospiraceae bacterium
ATTGCTGTGATGTGCATTATTATAGCAACAGTAAGTATAATTGCAGGCATTAGATTAAATGAAAAACAACATGCAACTATAGAGGTTGTAAAAGTATCAAAGAACATAAGAAAAGGCGAAGTTATACAAAAAGATATGGTTACTACAACTACTATTGGGTCGTATAATATCTCGGATGATTACCTGAAAAGCCCTGATGATGTAATCGGAAATTATTCATTATCTGACTTTTACCCTAATGATTTTATTCAAAAAGCAAAAGTATCAGACACACTCCCTAGTACAGAAGAGGAACTTTTAAAACTAGATGGAACGCATGTTGCAATATCAGTCAATTTAAGAGATTTTGCAAGAGGTTTATCAGATAAGATTATTTCAGGTGATATTGTTTCATGCAATATAACACAAGAGTCTGGAACTACTATTCCAATAGAATTAAAGTATTTAAAAGTAATAACTACTACAATGCCAAGTGGTATTGATAAAGAGCATTCAAATGATAAAGAAGATGAAAATCTTGCTACTGTTACACTATTAGCAACACCACAGCAATCTGAATTATTAGCTGAATATGATAAAAAAGCCGAGATCCATTTAGCATTAGTTTATCGAGGTGATGAAAAGACTGCTCAAAGCTTTTTAGATAAGCAAGATAAAGTTCTAACTCTAGTATCAGATAAACCTGTGGAGGTAAATGTTAATGAGTAAGCTAATATTGGTTACAGGCAATAACAACGCTGGCAAAACTGTTTTTTCATATTATCTAGCTAACAAGCTTGCAATGAACGATAAGCGAATAATGATTGTAAGCACAAACAACGCATATCCTGATATGCCTACGTTGTTGCCAATAGAAAAAGATAAAGTGAAAACTAAATCATTAGGTCGTGTTTTATCACTTGCAGTAATTAACCAACAAGATATTTTAGATAATATGATTACATTCAACAATGAAGATATAGGATTACTTTGCTACGGTTTATCAGAAACACAAAATACATACCCAGCAATATCACATAACAATTTAGAAGTGTTTTTTGAGTTAATGCAAAACCTTGTTGACTACATCATAGTTGATACACAAGCAGTCAACAACAATATTGATGCCTATGCTTTAGCAAATGCAGATATAAGGTTTTGTATTACAACTGCTGATTTAAAAGGACTTGCCTTTCGTCAACACATTG
>DAMDCT010000027.1:7067-8536 GCA_032091455.1 Oscillospiraceae bacterium
AGAATATACTCACATACTGTATTCAAACAGCAAGTATAACCCTTTTGAAGATATACGTGAAACATTTCCACAACGTGTGAAATATACACTACCATTCATTAAAGGACTTCAAAAAATATATAATGGAGCATGTTTGGACAATATTGATTGTCCAAAATCATATAGCAAATTCCTTAATAAAATCATAAAGGAGATAATTGAAAATGAATAATTCCATATCTAATGTTAGAAAAAAGTGTCCTGCACTATATATTCCTTTACTAAAAGAAGTTCAAAAAGCACAAACTGAAGCTTTATGGGAATTAAGCAGTGGCAATATCACTCAAGAAGAACGCATTGAAAAAGTTATGGCTTTTATATGCAAACAAATAAAAGATAGAAATATTAATTTTGAGGGTTACACTGATGATGAATTAGTGAAAAAGCTATACAATGATATAGAAAAATACTCTATCTTAACTGAATATCTCGAAGATGATAATGCTGAGGGCATTAATATTAATGCTTGGAATAACATTCGTGTAAAATATCATTCAGGAAAAGAAATAAAGGCAGAACCGTTTTTATCCTCAAGCCATGCAGTGACAATCCTTCAACGTTTATTACAAAATTCTAATATGACAATTGATGAGTCTGTTCCTGTTGCTGAGGGTAGTATTAATAACAATGTTCGTATTGAAGCAGTTATGCACCCTTTAGTTGATAAAGAAGCAGGGATAGCGTCATATATTCGTAAATTACGTGATAAGGTGTTTACTACTGATGAATATATTAACTTTGGTTTTGCAAATAAGAAAATATTGAACTTTCTAACAATCGCTTGTAGGCGAGGTTCTAATGTTTTAATTGTAGGTAAAGTTAATACAGGTAAAACTACATTCTTAAAATACATATTAAATGCAATGCCTGATGAAATGCAGATTAACACAATAGAAAGCGGAGCACGTGAATTTAATCTTATCAAATATGATGAAGATGGTAACCCTATTAACAACGTTGTACATTTATTATCAAGACATCATGAACAAGAAAAAATGAATATAACTCAAGAAAAGCTTGTAGTTGTTGGTTTGCGTTTAAACGGTGACTTACTACCTGTGGCAGAAATGAGGGACGTCGAAGCTTATGCTGCAATTGAAGCTGCAAACTCTGGTAACATTGTTGTATCAACTACACATGCAGGAAGTGCCGAATACGCACACGCACGTATAGCAAACTTAGCAAGAAAGAAATATCCCACAGACTTTCACACAGCACATATTGACGCATGTCAAGCGTTCCCTCTTTGTGCCTTTATACATACTGGTGATGATGGAGTACGTAGAATTATGAACGTATGTGAATGTTATGTAGAAAAAGACCAAGTAATATACAACACTTTATTTGAATTTCAAGTTGAAGATAACATTGAAAATGAGAATGGTGAAGTTCAAGTTATCGGCGAATTTGTTCAAGTAAATAATCCGTCA
>DAMDCT010000027.1:8546-15408 GCA_032091455.1 Oscillospiraceae bacterium
TAAACACATGACGATGTACGGTATCACGAAAAAAGAACGTGAGTCATTATTCATTGGAGGTAAAATACAATGAAGCTTTTGTTTGGAATAGCTTTTGTTTTACTTGTTTTAGCTATTTTAATTATCTTTAAAGTTGACACGGCACTCATAAAAGATAATGTAAATAAAATTCAAAATCAAAAACAGACTTTAAAAAAGCAAAGTATTAATAAAAAAGATGGTAAATTCAAAGTAGCATTTAAAAATATAGTCTTAGCATTAGATACTATGGGGCAAATAGGAAGTCTTTATTTCATTATTTTAATAAGCTTTTTACTTATTATCATGGGTGCATTTGCAGGCTTGACCTTTGGAAATATATATTTTGCAATAGTGTGTGCGATTATGTTGGCATCCATTCCATTTATTTATGTTCGTATGCAGTACATTGAATACAAGGCTTTACTCCTTGATGAAATGGAGATAGCATTATCAGTTATTACATCAAGCATTGAAAGAACTGATAATATTATGTCTGCATTTGAAGAAAACATTGATGATATTGGAAAGCCACTGCAAAATGTATTTTTACGATTTATGTATAGTGTTAATCATAATATGCCAATAGAACAAGCTATTGATGATATGAAAACTAAAATAACTCATAGTGTATTTATTGATTGGTGCGATAACTTAAAGCGTGTTAGCAAAGACAGGGCACTTAAAACGTCATTACGTCCTATTGTAGACAGAATAACAAATATAAAAATTGCAACAGGTGAAGCTATGAATATACTTAATGAAGCCAATGCAGAATTTAAAGGAGTTACTTTTCTTTCAATTATCTTCATGGCATTAAGTTACAAAGTAATACCTTTCATATTATCTAAAGTTGATTCGGCATTTCATCAAGCAAGCTGGATAAACATTATATTTGCAATTGATATATTTATTCTATTTATCTTTTCTATTCGCACATTCACACTTACAAAAGATATTAATTTTGATGAAGTATAGGAGGGGTTAAATTGATTTACTATTTTTTTGTAATAATTTTATTTGCGTTTGCAATTTACAACTTGATTTCAAGTGTTTTTAATGTTCCTAAATTTAAGACTTCAAAATATATAAATAATTTAAAGCAAATGGGCAAGTTAAGAGCTGATCCATTTGCTTTTATTACTGTATTGTCAAAATCGTTTGCAAAATATGTACCATTAAGCCTAGCTAAAGAGGTAAAGCTAAACAAATTATTAACTGGTGCATTATCGAATGAAAAGCCAAATGAATTTGTTGCAAGGCTTATTCTAGCATTTATATTAATATGTTCGCTTGGTATCCCCCTTGCATTTATAACTCCATGGATTGCTATTATCCCCTTTGTATTTGCGATACTATTTGTCATTGCACAACATGGGGATTTACAAAAGAAATCCGAAGAACAACAACAATTAGTGGAAAAAGAAGCACCACGTTTGATTGAGAATTTTTCTCATAACATTAAAACTAATCGAAACATTATTAATATTTTTGATAACTACATTAATAACTATGACTCATATCTAAGCAAGGAACTTGCAAAAACGGTTGAAGATATGCGTACTGGCAGTCAAGAAGTAGCATTGCAACGTTTTGAATTGAGAATGAAAAACCCTTTAATTTCACAGTTTGTAAGAGGAATTATTGCTTCATTGCGTGGTGAAGATATGACAATGTTTTTTAATGATTTAGTGCTAAAAGTGTCGGCTTTAAGAAAACAACACTTAACGCAACAAGCATTAAAAGTTAAACCTAAAATATCAAGAATGTCTACTATCCGTGCAATGCTTTCAATCTTCATTTTGCTTATAGTTATTGTATCCTCGGTTACACAACTTAAAATGATTTAAGGGGGTCTATACTTGAAGAAATTTAAAGCAATCTTAAAAGACAAGCAAGGACTTTCAGTAACAATTCAAATGCTTATTGGTTTTATATTCATTGCGTTGTTATTTAGTATGTTTTTAGGAATATCTGCACAAACACATAAAATTAGCGTGCTTGACCGTTTCGCTGATGAAATGGCTATTGCAGTTTCCACACAAGGTAAATGCAAAGGTGAGATTATTTCAAAACGTTATGAACAGCTTGAAAATAGCACAGGGCTATCCCCTAAAATATCATATAGCACCAACTTTTATGATGACAGCAATAAGACAGTTCAATATGGTGACTCTATCACTGTTGAACTTACTCTTGAAACCAAATTTATAGGTTGGGGTAACTTTTACTTACCTATGACATTGAAAAACAACGCAACACGTCAATCAATGCAGTATTGGAAGTGATGTTATGAAGAAAATCAAGCAACTATTATCTGACAAAAAAGGTGCAGGCATGTTGCTATGTATGGGACTTACTTTAGTTATTTTACTTATATCCATACCTATATATAGCTTTACTGAAAGTTCAATAAGAATAGCACATATAAAAGAAACTGTGCAAAATTCTATTGATGTGTATACCATTAAAACAGGTAAAGAAGTAATGCAATCGGTTAAATGTGGGCATGATTACACAAAAAGCCTTAATAAAGAGTGTTTTTTATCAGACTTGCAAAAGCAATTAAACCTTAGAAATAGGTTTAAAGGATATGACAATAAAGACAATTTTATATATGAACTGGATAACGTTAATATGAAATTCACTGCGAACAACACTTTAAAAGTAGAGGTAACGTATACAATCGTATATCAATATTACTTTATGTCTAAGTCTTTATTTCAAACAAACATTGAAGTTGAGCAAGAGAGTAGATACAACTTAAAGTGAGGAGGAAAAATGGACTCTTTTAATCACCCAAGCCCTGTTTTAAGTAATGCAAGAACAATTAACGGTGTACTGCATGTAGTCGACCAAATTGTATTAAATCAGCTAAATAACCCACATCATGTTGAAGATGGCAAAGCACTAGAACAAATTGGCGAAACAATATCTTATTATAGGGAAATAAATACTGGAGGTTATTTCAAAAAATAAATTTTTCAAATCTGTACGAAAAGGATGGTCTTAGTAATGATAGGTGAACAACTAGGCGAACAATTTATAAGTTTCAGTTTTAGAGCAACAAAGGGCTTAAGCGTTAAGTCATTAAAAATGGCATTAAAAGGTGTTTTAAAAACCATTGGTCTTGGAGGACATTTAGGTAAGTCTTTACTTCAATCCAATCAAAAAGGCATTAAAAAGCTAGGGGCAAACGACACACAACTTCAGGGAATTGAAGTTAGTAAAAGTGAGATAGCTGGATTTAATAAGTATGCAAAGAAATATGATTTAGATTTTTCTATTAAGCATGATAAAAATGATAAATCACGATATGTTTTATTTATTAAAGCAAAAGACATTGATAAATTAGAGCATTGTGCTAAAGAGTTTATCAACGATAAATCACTTGATAACAACTCGCTAGTTGAGAAGATGGACAATGCTAAAGAAAAGGCTATGAATATTAATAAGGCTAAAGAAAAAGAACGCACAGTTAATAAATCCAAAGGAAAGTCAAAGGGAAAAGAACGATGAAAAATAAATCCACCTCAATTTTTAAGAAAAAATACGTTACTATTCCTTTACTGTTTTCTATAACATTTAGCATTGTATTATTCATTTGTAACGAGGTATGCAAAATAATTAATTATGTTAATCATAAAGTGCCTTTGCTTATTGCTCTATTTATCTCGCTATTTATGCTAACTTCTCAAATTGGAAAGAAGAAAAGTGATTTTAAGGATATTGAACATGGTTCTGCTAGATGGGCTAATTATTCCGAAATAAGACCGCTCGAAGATAAAGATTATTCGCAAAACCTTTTATTCTCTAGTAATGTAAGAATGTCAATGGATATGAGGATGACTAAACGTAATCGTCACGTGCTTGTCTTTGGTGGCTCAGGCTCAGGCAAATCAAGATACTACATAAAGCCTAATATTTTGCAGATGAATGCAAGTTACGTTATTACCGACCCCAAAGGAGAACACCTAAAGTCTGAGGGTTCAATGCTTAGAGAACATGGATATAAAATTAAAGTATTTAATATTCAGCAATTTAATGAATCCATGCACTTTAATCCGTTTGCATATTTCAAAGAAACAAAGGATATTAAGCGGTTTGTCAATATTTTAATTGCAAATACAACTGGTGACACTTCTAACCCTAGTGCATTAGAGGACTTTTGGGTAAAAGCCGAGAAACTATGGCTAATGGCTTGCTTATCGTATATTAATGAAACATGTATGGAGCATGAAAAGAATTTACCTTCACTTATTAAATTGCTTGATAACTCTCAAGCAAAAGATGATGATGAAGACTTTAAATCACCAGTTGATGTATTATTTGATGATTTAGAATTAGAAAGTCCTACAAGTTTTGCTGTAAAACAATATAGAAAATATAAGCTTGCAGCAGGCAAAACGGCTAAGTCAATATTAATATCATTAGGTGTTAGGCTATGCGATTTTGATATTCCTGAAATTGCCGATTTAGTGTCTGATGATGAACTTGAACTTGATAAGATTGGTGATGAGAAAACAGCATTCTTTATTATTATTGATGACCTTGACACATCATACAACTATCTAGTGGCAGTAATGCTTGATGTCATGTTTAATACTCTTAAACGAAAGGCAGACTCATTGCCTGATGAAAGACTACCACTCCCAGTTAACTGCTATTTAGATGAAATTGCGAACATTGGACGTTTTCCAAACTTACATATTTTAATTGCGATTATTAGGTCAAGAGGTATATCACTTCACTTAATCTTTCAAAATATCAGTCAACTTAAAGCGTTGTATGATAAGCATTGGGCAACTATTGAAAGTAACTGCGATACAACTGTTTTTCTTGGCGGTAAAGGTGAAGACATTCAAAAGTATGTTTCTGATGTTATGATAGGCAAGGCTACAATAGACACCACTTCAACAGGTGGAAGTGGTGGAGCAAATTCATTAGGATATAGTTCTTACAATACAAATGAGCAAAAAGCAGGTAGACAGTTGTTAGATGAAACAGAAGTTGCAAAGATTTCAGACAATGAATGTATTATAAATATTCGTGGTTTTCAACCTTTCAAAGACAAAAAAATAGCAACAGAAGAACATAAGAATTATAAATTTCTTGCAGACTCTAATCCTGCAAATATTTATAATAGTAAAGCTGTAGTTGATTTTTCAAATATCAACTATAATTTTGTAACAGAAATTGAAATAGAGGAGTGTATTTAATATGGGAACAGGAATTGGTGCATTATCAATACTTAGAGTTGGCTTAATTGCTTTAGGTTTACTATCCGTAGCTTGGGGTTGTTATGATTTATTTGGTGATTCAGGTGCACAAACAAGTGTTGGAGTTAAGAAAGTAATCGGTGGAATATTTTTTGCGATTTTAGCGGCGTTTATTATGACTGGTATAATAAACGATGTTAAAAAAGCCAGTTCAGAAGCAGGCATAGAACTTACATCATTTAAACAATCGTACTCAATATCTACTGGAATACAGCACACAAAAAAAGACAATGTTTTGATTGGATAGGTGATGTGAATGGGTACAAAAGATGGCATCAAAGATTTATTAGAAAAAATATTCGGTGGTATTTCTGGCGATTTGACTGAAATTAACAATAACTTGGTTATGTCACCTGCTGATGCGTTTGGAAATGATTTTTGGGAAACCTTATTAAATATAGGTGCAAAGGTGTTTATGCCCTTTGCACTTACTATTTTAGGTTTTTTTGTGGCAGCAGAGTTTTATAACTTATATTGTCGTACAAATGGCGAAATAGATATGCAATTAGTTTCAACTACTTGCTTTAAGTTTCTTCTTCCCTTTCTTTTAATCAACAGGACATATGATTTAATTAACTGGTCATTTAAAATGTTCAATAAATTAATTTCAGATTTAAGTTCAGCTTATATAGTTGAAAATACACAAAATGGTGCAGACGCAGTTACCGAGATAATGAAATTAGTTAATAAGATGAATTGGGGCGAAAGGATGGGCATATGGTTTGAATTAATCTTTGTCTATTTTGGTATTAAAATAATGAAAACTGCAATTTTCATTATCGTGTATGGCAGATTATTTGAAATCATGTTATTTTGGATTGTATCGCCTTTGCCATTTGCTACATTAGTACATAACGAGCATAGTCAAATAGGAAAAAACTTTATAAAGATGTTCTTAGCCCTTGTTTTTCAAGGTGTATTAATTTTCTTGTTTGTTTTAATGTACTCAAAATTGACACAAACAATTATAACAGATGATATTAGCGGTTCAGTGTGGCAAATACTCGGATATTCAGCAATATTAATATTCTGTTTAGGCAAAACTGGAACAATATCAAAACGTATATTCGGCACATTCTAAACTATATGAGGTGACAAAATGATAGTTAAAATACCTAATGATATAAGGTCTTATGAAAATAAGGCGTTTGGTAATTTTACTAAAAGGCAAATTATATGTCTTTCTCTCGCTTTTTTGATAATAGCACCATCATTTTATTTACTATTTACACTAACCAATAGTATTGATTTAGCAGGCTTAATGTCTTTTTTACTTGGGTTTCCTGTTATTGCTTGCTCATTTTTTCAAAGAAATGGTGTCTTTTTAGAAAAAATCGTTATCGAAAAGTATAAGGAAAGAAACAAATGCAAACAAAACCGTCCTTTTGTGATGCAAAATTTATATGAGGACATTCAAAAACTAAACAAGGAGGATTTACTAATCAATGAAAAAGATAAACTTCCCTCAATTGAAAAAGCCAAAGAAGAATATTCGAAAAAGCATAATAACAATGCCATGGCAAAAAAAAGACACGATTCAAGATAGCATACCATATGAAAATATG
>DAMDCT010000027.1:15418-16827 GCA_032091455.1 Oscillospiraceae bacterium
TTATATAGTGTTACTTTTTCTTTTTCAGATATAAACTACAATAACACCTCTGAACAAAGCAGAATAAGTATATTTGAGCAATATTGTTATTTTCTTAATTCTTTTGATGAAACTGTACACTTGCAAATACATATTGAAAACAAGCAACTTTTAAATGCAAAGCATAATGTTTTTTTAGCTGAAGATAGTATTGTTAACCAAAAATTAGCTACTTGTGTTAAAGAATATAACTCCCAGATGAATGACCGTATTACAGGTAAAAAATCATATATTCAAAATAAATATTTAACTCTAACTATCCGTGAAACGGACATAGAAAGTGCAAGAAAACAGTTTGAAAGAATTGATACCGACGCACTTTCAGAACTGCGTTTATTAAAAAGCAAAACCCACAGGTTAAATGCTATTGAACGTTATTATTTGTTGCGTGATATTTATCGTACTAATAATTCAACTGAAATTAAGCATGATAGCATGATAAAATCAGGAATTTACGGTAAAGACATCATTGCACCATATGGGTTTGATACCAGTAATAACAGCATAATTAAATTTAATGATTTTTATGCAAAAACTTTGTTCGTCACTGATTTTCCTGAAGAACTAACAGATGAAATTATTAAAGACATTTGTTCAGTTGATGAAAACTTATTTATAACTCTTAACATTTCACCACAAGACCCAATTCTAGCAATTATGGAAACTAAAAAGAAACTTAGACATCTTGACCAAGAGGAATACGATAGCCATAGCAGACAATCAAAGATGAATGTATTAATGCCTAAAACTCCACGTGATTTAGAAAAAGCTATAGAGAACACAGAAAGTTTTCTTGAAGATTTGCAAACGAGAAACGAGAAAATGTTTTTAGCTAACATTTTGATTTTGGTTAGAGGTGAAACAATATCTAAAACAGATGAAATTATATCTAAAATTTCTACTAAAATTAATAAATGCGGTTGTAAAATAAAAGGTTTTTCTTTTGGACATGAAAATGCATTTAACTCTGTAATCCCTTTAGGAAGGAATGATACTTTCATTAAAAGAACACTTACTACTTCTTCTGTAGCGGTGTTTTCCCCTTTTAATGTGGTAGAGCTTATTCAAGAGGGTGGATTTAACTACGGAAAGAATGCGTTAAGCAATAATTTACTGATAATCAATAGAAAACGGCTTACAAATCCACATGGGTTTTGTTTCGGTACTTCTGGTTCAGGAAAATCAATGGGAGCAAAATCAGAAATATGGGAATGCTTTTTCAGAACTGATGATGACATAATATTAATTGATCCTGATGGAGAGTTTAGTAAACTTGTAACAGCATTGGGTGGACAAGTTATTGATATTTCAGCAACTTCAAATACATATTTTAATCCATTTGATATTACTGAAAATTATGGTGGCAAGGA
>DAMDCT010000027.1:16837-28378 GCA_032091455.1 Oscillospiraceae bacterium
CTGTTACACGTTCTGTTATTGACCGTTGTGTAAGAGCCATATATAAACCATATCAGCAGACTAAAAACAAACTTGATGTACCCACTTTTGTAGAGTTTTTCGACGAACTAAAAAAACAGCCTGAGCCTGAAGCCTCCTATCTTTCAAGTTCACTGGAAATATATATTCAAGGTTCACTTAATATATTTTCACGTCGCACAAATATTGAACTAAATAACCGATTAGTGTGCTTCAACACCAAAAAACTAGGTAAACAATTAAAAGTTATGGGTATGACAATTATTCAAGACTTTTGTTGGAACATGATTTCTCAAAATCAAGAAGATAACAAAAACACATGGCTATGGAATGATGAAATTCATTACAGCTTAAAAAATCCATTTTCATGTGAGTGGTTAGTGCAATCATGGAAACGTGGGCGTAAATATGGCTTAATAGCAACTGGAGTTACACAAGAAGTTAAAGACTGTTGCATGATTGAAGAGGCACGTGCATTAATTGCAAACTCCGATTTTGTTATGATATATCGACAAACTGAGGAATCATTATCAGACTTATCAAAAATAGTTAAACTTTCACCTGCACAGCAAAATAGGTTACTTGAAATTGATGCAGGATGTGGTTACTTAAAGGCTGGAAACAGTTTAGTCGAGTTTAATAACAAATACAAAAAAGGCACACAGTTATACGACATTATGCAAACCACTATAGGCAAAGACGAGGAAACTAACTCTACTGAATCAAAGGTTGGGTGATTACTTGCTTGAAAAAACTACAATTAAGTACACTCGAAATGGTGTTGAAGCTAACAATCTAGCAAGCGGAGAAAGTAGTTTAAAAACACTTAGTGCATATGGAAAGCAAACACGGTATCAAGGACATCAAACAACAGCTTTTCAAAATGATGTTTCAGATATTAAAACTCCATTAAAGCAAGTTAGCAGCAATACTACACGAGGGGTACAAAGTCTTATTTCTCAAAATTCATTTAGATATAATGCTAGTGATAACGAAAGTGAATTAAATCGAAGAAAGTTTGTAGAAGATAGTCCTTCACTTAATGCACTGTCGCAAGTTGCACATGGCACAAGAATAACAAGAAAGGCGATTATTACCACTAGCAAAAATACAGCAAAAGCTGTGAAAAATATTAATTCATTTACAAACAACAGTGCAATTAAAAAAAGCAAATCAGGAATTAAAACAAACAGCAATAGCACTTCTTTTACAAAAGGTATTAATCGTTATAGTAGTAAAATTGTATCTTCAACAACAAACGAAGTAAATGCGAACTTGCGTAAAAGTGACTCTATTGGTTTACAAACTGTTGGTAAGTCATATCAAGCTGCAACTAAATCTGTGAAAACAGCCAAAGCTACACAAAGGAGTATTAAACGAGCAAAAAAGATTATTCAAACTTCTAAGGTTATAATTAAAAAAACCGTTACGACCACATTTAAGATTATAACTAATCCTGCTGTATTAAAAGCATTGCTCATATTCTTTGGCGGTATTTTATTGATAATAGTAGCTACAAGCTTAATTGCTACTATTTTTGGTGGTATGTTTGGTTCAACTAATCTAGCAAACATTGACACACAATTTCAAGAATACATTGAAAAATTAGATAGTGATTTCATTAATGAAGTTAAAAAGAAAGCAGAAGAATTATCACAAGATAATTCTTCTGTAACTGTTTATGGCTATGAACGTGTTAAATCCTCGCCCAGTGAGTTTATTGCACTTTTAAGTGTGGATAATGAATTTGATGTTGAATTAACTCAATCAAATAAAGAACTGTTGAAAAAATATCATTCCATACTTAATACTTATTCAATTGAAAATCATATCGAGCAGTCCTCATCACAGTCTGTTTCTTCTAAAGAGGGTTCAAAAGTAATAATAAACATTGAGTCATACAGTGTAAATCAAAAGTTACTTAGATTTAATCTTGATGAAGATAAAACAGAAATATTATTGGCTATGCTAGACGTTCAAAGTGAAATGGAACAAATTAGAGGTAATAAGACACTGATATTCCCTCTCGCAGGATATACACATATTACATCCCCCTATGGTGAAAGGATTGACCCTATAACCAAAGATATAGAAGACTTCCATACTGGTATTGATATTTGTGCACCTTTAGAAACGCCAATACATGCAACGTTAAAAGGTAAAGTCATCTTTGCAGGTAAACGTGGCACATATGGAAACCTTTTATTATTAAAGCATGACAATGGCTTGGAAACGTACTATGCACATTGTAATGCTTTTACCGTGAAAGAAGGTGATTATGTTAATACTAATGACCAAATTGCTACTGTTGGCAATACAGGTCGTTCTACTGGTCCTCATCTTCACTTTGAAGTGCGAATTAACAGTAGACATCAAAACCCAATGATATTCTTATAATTTAGATGGAAGTTGTTCAACTTGAACAACTTCCTTTAATGGTTTGAAAGGAAAGGTGAATTTTATGAATAGTGACCGTATTAAAAAGCTTGAAGAATCTATAGTTAAAGATGAGCAAAGAGTAGAAAAACTACAAATCTTAATTACTTCAAAAAAAGAAAAAATTGAGGAACTAAAGAATGCCGAAATACTCAATAATGTTAAAGCTTTGTCTACTCATGGTATCGATATTAATAACGTTATTAAAGCCATCAACAATAAAGATACTAAAACACTACTAACTTACATTCAAAATGAAGGAGAATAATATTATGAGTGAAATATTTGATGTTTTAACCAAGGCAGGCTATGAACTGCAAAACACAGGCAATGACGTATTGCCTGCTTCATTGCTTAAAGACAATGAACCTGTAGGCTTTTTAATGCCTGATCTAACTATTTCCCTAGTTTCTACAAAAGAAGAGTTAAGAAAGTCTTTGGAAAGCACTATTAACTTTGCAATTGAAAACCAAGGACTAAGCACTATTGAAAATGAGTACGTCCTCACTCAATATGGCAAAACTGTTCTAACTACTGGTTATGACTTTGATACGAATGAACCTACATACAGCATTTACTCTGTTGATGATAAAGGTAAAGCAATTATCGATTCTTTTGATAACAAAGATATTGCAACGGAGCGTTTTGCAAAACTTTCAGGACTAATCAAAAGTGATGTTACACATGAGATTGAAAAAAATTCTCGCATTGATAAATTTATTAATCTAATCGTTGATAAAGGCTACAAAGTTATTAATTCTATCGGTGAGGGCAATCGATTATATGATATAACGAACAGCGATAATGATGTTGTTGGCTATATCAACAAGGCTAACAAGCTTACTCTTACTACTAATAAAGCTAAGGATAGAAATTTATTAACTGATACATATTTAGGTACTAATCAAGATATTATTAAACTCCCTAGCTTTTTTGAAAAGCTTAAAAACATACTTAAAGAGTTAGGACTTGCCCTAAAAATCAAGTTTACTGCTAAAGGGCAACATTATTCTATCAACGACAAGAATAAAGAAATAGCAACAATTGATACTCAACAGAACTTAACCTATACACCCATTGCCACCCAAGAGCAAAAGGAACGCATAGACCGTATTATTGAGGATATTAAGCTTGAAGAGAAAGCTAAAGCTAATAAGACTATTAGTCATGAGGAAGTTATTCAAGAAAATATTGTTGCAGATAAGTCTACTCCATCCATTGAGAATGAGCAAGTTGTGCATAATGAAACTACCTTATCCCATGATGATATACAAGCACTTATAACTGCTGTTATGTCCGTTCCTGTTATCACACAAACGTTATCCCCTGAACTTATTAGCAAACTCCAAAGCCTTGCTTTATCAAAGCCTATGATTGAAGAACCTGCCTTAAGTACAAGCAACGATATTAACCTATCAGTAGAGCAAGAAGCCATAATTGAAGAATTTTACGGATATATGGACATGCTACACACAGTTGAAGGATTTAACAAGCAAAAGGAAATTGAAATCCTAAATGATATGCAAATTAAGTTTGGCACTGCTGATACAAAAGAGTTTATGATTAAAATTGCTAATGGTGAGTATACTAACCCTAAATCTTTAGCTGATAAAATCAAAACTTCAAGCGAAAAAGCTAATATTCAAAATAACATTGCACCACAAGAAAAAAACAAAGAAAAAGCAAAAGGAAAGGAAATATAGTTATGGACAAAATCGCAATATATCTCGAGAAATTAGGTTATACAATTGAAGAACAAGGAACAATTTCTCATTATTTAGTTATATTTAAAGATGGTATTCCAATTGGTTTTTTAATGCAAGACTGCACCTTATCTTTAGTTAATAAAAACGATGAAGCAGGACTAGTTGATGTAATCAACTTTGTAAAAGAACATTCTAATCTTGAAATCGTTGCAGGGCATGAATATTTGTTAGCCACATATAAGGCAAATAAGCTAACTACATACTATGACACAAAGCTACGCAAGGTGTGCTATGCCACATACATTGTGCATGATGGTGATGATGTAAAGTCACAAACTTACACTAACTCATATTCAGCCGTAATGGACTTTGTTGTGCAATCTGATATGCTACAATCAGGTGATTTAAAAAGGAATCACGAAAATATGAAAGACAAGATAATTAACAAATTAATTAATTACCTGTCAGATAGAAAGTCCGTTGCTAAAAACTAAATACTAATATTTTAAAAAGGGTGAGCCTTGCTCGCCCTTTTATTATTTGAGGTGTCGAAATGATAAGTAAAAATAATAAATCTTACTATACAAATGGAGAACTGGAGTTAGCGAAAGAAAATAATAACGCTTTAGAATATGTACTTAATCAAGGTTATCAGCTTGTTAAAGCTGGTAACTATTTTCATTTAAAAGAACATGACAGCCTTGTTTTTTCCCCTGATGGGAAATATCATTGGAACTCAAAAGGAATTAAAGGCGGTGATGCTATAAGTTTTATTCAAAATTATGAAGGTAGAGATTATAAAGATGCAGTAATAATACTCTCTGGTGCTTTAGGTTATGTTCCAAGTCCTTCTGTTAAAGAAACTGTTAAAAACTTGCCCAAAGAGAAAAAGCCCCTTGAAATACCCAGTAGAGCACCAAATAATGATACTGTTATAAATTACTTAACAAACATACGAGGTGTATCTAAAAGTCTTGTTTCTAAGCTAATATCTGAACAGAAAATATATCAAAGTAAAAAGTATAGCAATGTGGTTATGGTTGGTTTCGATAAGGATAATAAACCTAAATACATTGCTAATCGTTCAACAAATGAGAAATTACAAAAGCCTTATAAGCTTGATTGTGTTGGTTCTGATAAGTCATATCCATTCGTTATTAATGGCGAAAAAGGCAATAATACCTTATGCGTGTTTGAAAGTCCTATTGAAGCTATGAGTTACTTGACTTTATGCGATTTAATGGGTTCTGATAAAACGGACTGCACTTTAATTTCACTTGGCTGTACAGCAACTAACGCATTAGACCGTTATTTAGAAGAACATCCAAACATTAAAAATATAGTAATAGGGTTAAACAATGATGCAAATCATGATATTAATGCAGGTTTAAACGGCACTAAAAAAGTCATTGAAAAATATTCAAAAGTTTATAACGTTACAGTACATAAGCCACATTTGAACGATTGGAACGATGTATTAAAAAACTTCAGGAAAAATCATATGGATAAAAAATTAGATGATATTCAAAAACAACATAGAAATATTACAAAAACAACAAAGGCAAAAGGGATTGAAAGATAGTATCAATCCCCTAAAATTAATACGAAAGGAGTTTTTATCATGAATGGATTTTTGAAAATGAGCAACAAAATATTTAGCTATAATCTATCTCCTAAGGCTTTTATGGTTTATTCATACTTGTGCGTTAAGGCTAATTTGTTACGCAGCACTACTGCTAAATGCGAAGATATTGCAACTCATTGCAATATGTGCCGACAAAGCGTTATGACAGCGATTAAAGAACTTGAAGACAAGTTGCTTGTTACAAAACAAAACAGATATAATTCCTTTGGTTATAAAAGTAGTCGTTTCTATGTGAAAAATCTTGTTGAAAAGAAAGGTTGGTTTAAAATTGAACGTCAACTATTTAATACAACGATTAAACCAACAGACTTTATGGTGTATGTATTTATAAAGAAATGTATGTTCAATCACACTGCTGAAGCTTATCCTAGCATAAATTATATTGCTAAAAACACATGCATTAGCCACAGAAGAGTTGAAACTGCCGTAAAATATTTATGGCAGTTTACTTTTTTGAATAAAATAAATCGCAAAAGACGCAATAAGACTTACAAGAAAAATAGATATTTGCATTTTAAATGTATCATCAATAAAAAAAGAATGGCACGTAATAAACGCACCACTAAAAATAAGTGCTTTAATTCTTTCACTCTAATACTATACCCACGAAATATAAAACGCAATATTCATTTATTTTTACCCATGGTGCAATTTTTTAACAACACTAGTTAAACATACGGATTTATAGCTTTAGAGAAAGAATATCTTATATATTATACATATAGTTTAATTAGTATATATAAGCAATACTATTTGTTTTATGAGATAAAGGTGGGACATGATGTCGCAGGTAAATATAAAATAGTAATAATGGTAAGTTATTGTAATGTTTGATGGAGGGTAGTATAATGGGATTGGTTAAGTGCTGATTAAGCTAATAACTAGAAGTTGGAATAAAGATTATTTATATTTTGGGAGGTGTTAATTATGTCCAAAAGTGAAAATGCTATTGTTACTGCACTTTGTATGATTTACGAAGATAATAGGATATTGTTGCAAGATAGGGTTAAAGAAGATTGGCGTGGAATTACTTTTCCAGGTGGACATATTGAAAAAGAAGAGTCATTTGTTCAAGGAATTAAAAGAGAAATGCTTGAAGAAACAGGACTTATAATTCATAATCCGAAAATTTGTGGTATCAAGCAGTTTCAAACAGAGCATGATGAAAGATATATCGTATTATTATTCAAAACAAATCGATTTGAAGGTAACGTTATCTCTTCTGATGAGGGTGAGATGATTTGGATAGAGCGAGAAAATCTTTGTGATTTTAATATTGTAAAAGATTTTATGGAATTATTAAGTGTCTTTGATAATGAAAATGTTAATGAGATGATATATGAACGTCAAAAAAAAGATAACAATTATGAATGGATTATGAAATTGTATTAACGCTACCAACTTCCCATTATCCATATACTTAGAATTTCATATTGATAAATTCAAATAGCAAATTACTTACATAGCAGACTGGTTTAATGACCAGTCTGCTATGTTGTAGAGGTTGTGAAATAGATAATGTGGAGTGGGACATCATGTCGCAGGTAAGATAAAGCATGTGAATAATGTTAAATTATTGTAATGATTGATGGATGGTAGTATGATGGATTGGTCGGAGTATTGGGATGAAGCAGTAAAAAAGCCGGCTTTAATAATTAATACTTTTATAATGCATTTGATGAATATTACAATTAAAGCATTGATATGATTACAAACAGCAGAAATAGATTAGCTCGTGTTTTTGTTATTTTAAATAGAAGAGTAGATATTACTAATTATGAATTCTGCTACTACGAAATAGAACATTCAGCTTCTTCAAATAAATAGCAAATTATCTAATAGCTCAAGAATAGCTGTACGATGCCACTTATATTTAAATTTACTATTCAAATAGCACTGTGAGAACTTTAAATTTTTGCTAAATTACATAAATCTAGTTACGTCAAATAGATTTAAATCATCATCTGATTTTCCTGCATACAAATTAGATAACATCATTCCACCTAAAATTGCAAAAAGTATTCCATTTGCTCCATAACCAAGACAATACCATTGATTTTTATGTCGTGGGTCTTTTCCAATAAAACCAAGATTGTCTGGTGTAGATGCAAAACAACCACAATATCTATATTCAATATTAAATTTATTATGTTGAAACATTTGTTTCAACAATAGCTCAAGATAAGCATATTGTTTTTCACACAAATCTTTATTATTAATATCATTTGAAAAATTTATATCTTCTCCACCAAAAAGTATTCTTTTATCTTTTGTTGTTCTAAAGTAATGATATATATTATCATTATCTCTAAAAACATAGTTATCATATATTATATCTAAATTATCAATTGGTGTAGTTGCTATATTAAATGTCGTTGACATTTTTGCACCTAAATTTAATTTTGTAAAAAGATTAATATTATACCCTGTCGCAACAATTATTTTCTTTGCTTTAATTTTATAACCATACACTGTTGTAAGAATTATATCATTTTCAAAATATTCAATTTTTACAACTTCTGTGTTTTCAAAAACTTGAGTATGATTATTGGTTGATACATTTAATAATGCATGAGTGAATTTATATGGATCTATTTTTGCTGCTGCGTTTTTTGCTATAATTCCAAACTTAGCATCAAAACAAAAAGGGTTAGATAATTCATCAAACATTTTAACGGGTAAACCATAATTTTGTCTTGTTAGAAATTCTTGAATAATTGATTTTTTATCTAATTTTTTATTACTAAAAAGCACACTGTCAACAGCTTTATAGTCAAAAGTATTTGAGTATAAATCAACAAAATCTTTTATTTCATTAAGTGCTTTTAGCCCTAAATTATAAGATTTAATTACATTTTGTTCTGTCGTATATTTGGTTAATTCATCACAATTACTATCCAGCTCATATTGCAAAAGTGAAGTTGTAATACTTGTGCTTCCATGAGCAATTCTTCCTTTTTCTACAACTGTATTAGGAATATTATTTTTAGAAAGATAATAGCTTACAATTGCCCCAGTAACACCACCACCAATTACGGCAACTTCTGTTTCAATATCTTTCGTAAGATATTTATATTGCTTTGAAATATCATTAATTTTAGTAAAAATACAATCACCTTTTACATACTCAATCATAATATCATCCTTCCAAAATATATTTTATTTATTATGTGCAGATTTAAATATTTTAATATACTATTATAAAAAATAAGAATGATATTTCTGATGAACTTTACATTGTTTACTAACCCATATAGTTTAACAAGCATATTCAGCTTTTAATTATATTCAATAAACGTCGCATTATAGCAATAATCCTGCTAAGAAAAGTCAAGTGCTTTTTTAAAATATTTTCTTTAAAAAAATGTATAGCAAACAAGACCTGATATATACAGGCCTAAAAAAAATAGATTTTTATTGTTGATATGCTTCTTTTACCCTTGCATAATAGATATGCAGGAATTTATTAAGTACAGCAATTTTTGCAACTTTAAGTGGTTTGCCTTCCAATTCTTTTTTAATCATGAAATCATAGACAGCAGAATCTTGCTGAGGCTTAGCAGTTTTTAAGCATTTCATTATCTCATAACCCGTTTTTCTTAAAGATGCTGAACCACGTTTTGAAATACTTCTCATAGTTGAGGTAAAGTTACCAGATTGATAAGGTGGAGCATCAAGTCCTGCATAAGCTACTAGTGCTTTAGCACTGTGAAATCTTGTTGCATCACCAATTTCAGAAATGATACGTGGACCCAGTACTTCTCCTACTCCAGGCATCTCCATAACAATATCATATTCTTTTAATGTGCTTACTAATTGTTTCATTTGTGATAAAATATTAGCAATAGTTGTATCGATATGGTACAAAGATTCTACAGCTTCCTTAAGTAACATTTTGGTCGATGGTAATGAGGAAGCTAATGTAGGAATGCTATGTGGTGCAAGAGCGTATACTTTTTCATCCTTGCTTTCACTAACTTGGTATCCCTTGTCTTTTGCCCAAGTATTATAGCTTTTAACAAAAGCATTCTGACTCATTTTTGTAATGTTATCAAAATGCCAATACTTACGTATAAAGTCGCAGAGCTTGTCACGATCGGGCTCAGTAGAACGGTTTAACAGTAAAGTTTTAATACCAGGCATAGTTCTATCCAACAAGTTTGTGAGAGTTAGTTTAGCCTTTATTCTCATAGATATATAATTAAGATAATGGCGATTTAACAATCTTAATTCATCATATATCTCTTCATTAGGAGAATAATTAGTAAGTTTAAACCAATTATCCAAGCCGAAATTTGCAATCTTAATAGCATCTAATGAATCTGTTTTTCCTCTTCGTATTGATAAACTAGCATATTTGTGCATTATCAAAGGGTTTACAACAGAAACAAAAATATTATTACTCTTTAAATAATTCAAAATTGGAAGATGATAAATACCTGTTGCCTCCATAACAACGCGTACATCTTCGTCAATTACAGATATTAAATTTACCAAGTGGGACAGGCTGCTTTCTGTGTGATCAACTTCAAATGGTTTATGTAAAACCTCCCCGTAAAGTTTTAAGAAACAGACTGTACTTTTTCATTTTGATACATCTATGCCTATACTAACCATAAAAACCTCCTTGATTTGTTTTGCAATTGTATCCATCCCTGCTTATTAACACTCAAATTGGTTAGTTACACGAAAGCTCATTTATGAGTTTCAACCTGCTGAACCGAATGCTTATAACAAGAGGATGGCTGACCGATTATTGCTCGGATGCGAAATCCATGCAAAGCTACGTCAGACCATTGCTTCTCTTATTATAATAAAAATAAGCACAAGTTTCCAACATTTGTACATAGGTTGGATTCCTGTACTTATATAGTACCAATGGGAAGTTGGTAAAGTAATATAAATAATAATAGCATAAATAAAAAAACGCATCACTCACACCGTAGATATGTTCTAATGGCGAAACACGTTGAAACTGTGATTCTGATGACACGTTGTGGTCAAAACGATAAATAATCCACTACGACCACAAGATGTCGTTGTTTTGGAACAAAATGGTATGAAAGTAGTATTCGAAAAATGTTGAGTAATGAAAATATAAAGGGGATGCACTTCAACAAAAGACTTATACGGTTAACTTCCTTACCAGAAAAAGAGTTGAGAAATGTAGACATTTATTTTAAACTGGTAGAGAAGGTGGTAGTAGTTAAGAAGGGATTATTCAGGGTGTGCTTACTAGATGGCACTGAACTATAAGTAGAAAATGAATAAGTGATAATAATGACCGCCTACTGAGAGTAAAACCCTTGGTTGGCGTTTTTTAATTACAGTACATATTGACAAATTTAGATATGAGGAATATAATAATACATATCGAATAATATAGATACATGAGGAGTATTTTATGGAAAACAAATATAAAGAAAATGCAAAGATATATAAAGCTTTTTGTGATGAGAAAAGGCTTATGATTTTAGAGCTATTACAGAGTGGAGAAAAATGTGCTTGTATGCTACTAGAAAACGTTGGCATGGGTCAATCCACACTTTCTCATCATATGAAGATACTGGTTGAGAGTGGTATTGTGAGTGCAAGGCGTGATGGAAAGTGGACTCATTATTCAATTAATGATGATGGGGTAGAGTATGCAAAAAATTTACTAACTGATATTACAAAGAAAAACACAACTAATTGTAAGGAGAATTTAAAATGCAAATTTTAAGAAATGTAGGTCTT
>DAMDCT010000028.1:0-10313 GCA_032091455.1 Oscillospiraceae bacterium
GATTTAGCATATCGGTTCTATGGTGCTAAGAGTAAAGGTGACCTCATGGAAATTGCATACAATAATTCTTACTCTCCTCAATTCATTGCGTCTTTTTGTAAAATCACTGCAATTGCATGTGATGAAGGAGATGAAGTTGCAATTGATATTATGAGGGAAGCAGGTGAAAAAATAGGCACACAGGTTTGCCTAATGATTGATAAACAACAGCTTTTAGAAAATGAACAAATAGTATGTACCACAGGTAGCGTATTTAGATTTTGCAAAGTTATGAGAGAACGATGTTTTATCCAATTACCCTAAATCACAAATATACCATCCGTTTTTTGAACCTGTAATAGGGGGAGTGTTAAGCTGTATTCTATCAAAAGGGGAAGATATAACACCTCAAGTAATGGAGCATATTAAATCAAGTTGTGAAAATTTTTATATAAAGGAGAAATAATTATGTTAATTGATCGTTATCATGAAAGAATAAACCAACAGGTTGAAACTGTGGAGAAAACTCAAAAAGATATATGTATACAAGTAGGTAACGTAGTAGCTAATTGTGTTAGCAATGGAGGAGCAATACATGTTTTTGATACAGGGCATATTATCGACAGCGAGCTTATTTATAGGGGTGGGGGTGTATTATTCCTAAAACAATTTAAATATAATCTTATGGTAAATAACCCTGTGAGAAATAGAGATCGTTCCACTATTAAAAATGATATGACGGGGCTTGCCGCATATGCACTTAAAGCTTCATCTGCGTTACCAGGCGACGTAATAATTATAGGGTCGGTTTCTGGTAAAAGTGAAAATGTTATAGACTTGGCAATTGAGGCAAAGAAATTTGGATTGATAGTAGTTGCTGTTACCTCATTAGAGTATTCACGTAGTGTAGACAGCCTACACAGCAATGGTAAAAGATTATTTGAATGTGCTGATTATGTAATTGATAACTGTGCGCCAGCCGCTGAGGCAATGCTTGAGGTGGAAGGTTTAGAAGCGCGTTTTGCTGCAGCTTCTGGTATATCTGCAGCAATTTTATTATGGAGTGTTTGCGCCCATGCTGTCGATGTGTTGTTAAAGTCAGGAATAACCCCATCTGTACTTATGAGCGAAAATTTTGAAAATGGTCCTGAATTCAATAAGCGAATGAAGGAAAGATATGAACAAACAGGGTTTTAATAGTACAACAGGTGTTATTGAGAAGTATAGTTTTCCCTGTATTGTGTTGGTGTTAAACCTGTGTTTTTCTTAAAAAGATGACTGAAATACACATTGTCGTAGTATCCACAAAATAAAGATATATCCGAAATAGAATTATCTGTCATGCAAAGTAGCGTTTTTGCTTTTTCAATTCTTAAGGAAATAATCATTACCATGGGGGTACTTTTAGCATAAGCTTTAAAGCATTTATGAAAGTATGCTTTGCTCATTGAAGATTTTTCAATGATATTTGTAATGTTAATATCTTTACAAAAATTATCTTTAATGTAATCTACTGCTTTTACTATGTGCTTATTATGAATAGAATCATTTATGTTTGCATTGCTATTCTGATTAAATAATTCAAGCAGTAGATTATAAAGTAAGGTGTTATTTTTAAAATCACTTAATTCATTTTTTTGTTGTGAAGTTAGAAATATATCCTTAATGATAGAATTTATATACTCTGTTTTATTAAGAATTAGCTTGTTTGGAAGTGTAGATATAAGTGTATTATCATATTGTGGCTGAGCATTTTGAGGACATCCAAATACATAATCATCAGTTTTCTCAGCCATCCCGTTTATACTAATGCATATAGTATAACATTCATATGGAACTACACCACAAACAATTTGCCCTGGTTTGCGAATATTTATTTGACCAGCTTTAAAGCGAATGTATTCGCCATCTACAATTATTCCACCTTCGCTTTTTAAGAAGTATTCAATTTCATAGTCATAACACATCCTTTGGGACATTTTTATGGGTTGGGGATGGTTATAGGAATTGAAATATCCAATTTTTAATAGACGTGGATTTATATTGTTGGTTAAAAGATTCATACTAATACTCCTTAAGGGTTATGTAAAGATTTTAGAATACTTTTGTTATGTTGTCAATACAAATATTATAACTATATCGTGATTTTAGTATTATAATATAGATACAATAATACTATATATAGGAGGATGTTATGAACGGAAAAGAACGTATTACAAAAATTCTTAATCATGAGCCAGTAGATAGGATTGGTTTATATGAGCATTTTTGGAGTGACACTTATAGTAAATGGCTTGAAGATGGATATTTAAAAGAAAATGAAAGTTTTGAAGATCATTTTGGCTATGATATGCAAGAATGCTGGGCTTTTAATTTAGTTGCAGATTTGGATTTTAAGCCAAAAGTAGTGGCAGAGACTGAAGATACTATTACATATCTTGACGGTAATGGGGCAGTATTGAAAAGGCATAAACACCACGACAGCACACCAGAACACATAGATTTTAATGTAAAAGAAAGAGATGCATGGGAACGTGATGTGAAACCTAAGCTTACCGTTGACCCAAAGCGAATAAACTTTAAAGCATATCGAGAGGCTAAAAAACGAGCTCAAGAAGCAGGGCGTTTTTTTGTTTGGTCTGGTGTAAATGTATTTGAGTGTATGCATCCTGTTTGTGGTCATGAGAATATGCTTGTTGGAATGGCTTTAGATCCAGAATGGGTAATCGACATGGCTAATACCTATGCACATCTGACAGTCGAATTGCAAAAAATATTATTCGAACAAGAAGGTTACCCAGATGGGATATGGTATTATGAAGATATGGGATATAAAGGTAGTCCGTTTATGTCGCCAATGATGTATGACGAAATTATTAAGCCAGCACATTCATATACGATTGAATATGCAAAAAGTGTGGGGCTACCTGTTATCATGCACTCATGTGGATATATTGAGCCACTTTTACCAGGAATGATAGAGGCAGGAATTGACTGCTTACAAGTAATAGAGGTAAAAGCAGGGATGGACTTAATTAAATTACATAAATTATATGGAGATAAGATTGCATTTATGGGTGGAATTGATGTTAGATCACTTTATACTAATGATAAGTCATTGATTGATAAAGAGTTAGAGGCTAAAATCCCACTAGTAAAGCAAGGATTTAACTATATGTTACATAGTGACCACTCAATTCCTAAAACTGTTGATTATGATACTTATAAGTATTTTATTAAAAAAGGTTTAGAATTAGGAGCATACTAATTATAAATTAATACTGAATATATTAAAAAAGGCGTTAATCTGTGTTAAAAGCAGGTCAACGCCTATTTTTTATAACTATCTAATGGAATAATAACAGTAAAATGTTGTTGTATTCTACAATAAATGATATAATTATAAAACAGTTGATTAATTTCAAATAAGTTAAGGTGGAGTTTTCGGCGAAAGGAATTGTAATAAGTATGATTGAATTGAAGAATATTAATAAGACTTTTAAGGTTGCTAAACGCAATGCAGGCTTTGGCGAAGCTGTGAAAGCCCTTGTTAAAAAAGAATACACATACGTTCATGCATTAAAAGATGTGTCCTTTTCTATAGGAACTGGTGAAATGGTTGGTTATATTGGACCTAATGGGGCAGGAAAAAGCAGTACGATTAAAATAATGAGTGGCATTTTAAATCCAGATAGCGGTGAGTGTGTTATTGACGGCTTAACTCCTTGGAAAAACCATAAGGAGCATGTAAAACACATTGGTGTTGTTTTTGGTCAGCGTTCTCAGCTGTGGTGGGATGTTCCTGTTATCGATTCATTTGAACTTATTCGTGACATCTATAAAATAGATAGTTCTACATATAAAAGAAATTTCGATGAACTAGTTTGCATGCTTGAACTTTCTCAAATTGTCAGAACGCCTGCAAGACAACTTAGCCTTGGACAAAGAATGCGTTGCGAAATAGCAGCATCGCTTTTGCATAATCCAACAATACTGTTTCTTGATGAACCTACCATTGGACTTGATGCCGTATCAAAAATTGCTGTTCGTGAATTTATTAAGAAAATAAACAAAGAGCGCAACACCACAGTTATTTTAACAACCCATGATATGCAGGATATTGAAGCACTTACAGAAAGAATTTTACTTATAGGTAAAGGTCAAATTTTGCTTGATGGGTCATTGTCAGAATTAAAAAAACGTAATTCATCATACAAAACCATTACTCTCGATTTTAATACAGGCGATTTTGAAGAAAGACATGGCATTTTTATTCAAAATAAAATTGATGGTCATGCGATATTTAATGTAGATGCTAGTAAAATATCTGTATCAAATGCCATTGCTCACTTGTCAAAATCAGCAGATATAACGGATATTTCTGTTGCGGGAACAACTGCCGAAGAAATGGTTGTTTCTCTCTATGAGGAATTTGAAATATGAAAAAGTATCTTTCTTTTTTCAGAATTCGTTTTGCAAATGGATTGCAGTATCGTGCAGCAGCGTACGCAGGAGTAATAACTCAATTTGCGTGGGGATTTATGGAATTACTCATGTTTAGTGCTTTTTATAAAGCAAACAGTGTGGCGTTTCCTATGGAGTTTTCACATTTGGCATCATACATATGGTTGCAACAAGCGTTTCTCGCTTTATTTATGACTTGGTTTTTAGATGGGGAGATTTTTTCTTCAATAACTAGTGGAAACATTGCCTATGAGTTAGCAAGACCTATGGATTTATATAATATGTGGTTTGTTAAAAATATGGCTTCAAGACTTTCAAAAGCAGTGTTGCGTTGTATGCCTATTTTACTTATTGCGCTGTTTTTACCAAGGCCGTACAGACTTTCATTGCCACCTAGTATCTTAAGCTTTATATTATTTCTCATAACTTTGACACTTGGATTTTTGACAGTTATTGCGTTTTGCATGCTGATTTACATTGCAACGTTTTATACACTCTCTCCACAAGGCGTAAGAATTGTGGCATTGTCGCTCACGGAATTTCTTACAGGAGCAATCATTCCATTGCCATTTTTACCTGATGGCATTAGACAAATTATTGAGCTCACGCCGTTTGCAACAATGCAAAATCTTCCATTGAGAATTTACAGTGGCAACATCGCAGGCAAGGACATGTTAGTTGGTGCTTCGATACAAATATTTTGGCTCGTTGCACTTTTAGCTATTGGCAAGGGATGGATGAAAAAAGCATTAAAAAGAATTGTAGTTCAAGGAGGTTAAAATGAAGCTGTACTTAAAATATTTTACTATTCACTTAAAAAGTCAAATGCAATATAAAGTGTCCTTTTTTCTCACATTAATAGGACAGTTTCTTACTTCTTTTTCTGCATTTCTTGGTATCTATTTTATGTTTGAAAGATTTAATCAAGTTGAGGGGTTTGCATTTTCAGAGGTGCTTTTATGTTTTTCAGTTGTTCTCATTGCATTTTCTATTGCAGAGTGTTTTGCTCGTGGATTTGACACCTTTTCAAGCATGATTGGAAACGGTGAATTTGACAGAATTATGGTTAGACCTCGCAATGAAATATTTCAAATATTGGCTTCTAAAATAGAACTATCACGAATTGGACGACTTATTCAAGCCATTATAATATTTGCATATGCCATTCCAACAAGTGGAATTAACTGGACTTTTGATAAAATAATAACAGTTTTGCTAATGATTATTTCAGGAACTGTTATCTTTTCTGGATTGTTTGTAATATATGCTGCGCTATGCTTTTTCACCACTGAAGGACTTGAATTTATGAATATTTTCACAGATGGTGGAAGAGAGTTTGGAAGATACCCATTATCTATTTATGGAAGTGGAGTGTTAAAATTTTTCACATATGTTATACCACTTGCGTTGTTTCAGTATTACCCATTCTTATACTTGATTGGGCGTAGCGACAACACGCTATTTATGTTGTTACCACTTATAGGAATGCTATTTCTAATTCCTTGTTATGTGGTTTGGAAGATAGGGCTAAAACATTATAAATCAACTGGGTCTTGATAGAGTTTATAAGCGACTACGATGGATAAACAAAATTATACAAATATAAATTCAATGACTGGGACAGTTGAGTTGAAAAAGGCTGTGGCATTTTGCGTGAATATACACCCCAATATATTATAACAAGAGTAATTAAAATATAATGTGTTTTAGTTGTAAAATACCACAAGCTCACGTATAATAGAATTAACTTAAATTATCAAGAATATGAATGGAGAATAAAGTGACATGGGGAAAAGCCAAAATACGAACGAAGAAAAAAAGGGGCATGGTATAGTAATTATGCTCACTTTAATATGTATATTACTAAGTGCAGCATTAATTTTAACAATTGCATATTATGAGCACTCCAAAAATGGCACTGTAATTCCAACAGATGTACAACCTCAGCAAAAAGAAGAGTTACCAAAGGAAGAAGTTGTTAAAACAGAAACCCTAAAGGCATATGCGCAAAAGTACAATGTAAGTGCTGAATTTTTACAACGCTTTTTTGATGATGTCATTGTATATAAGGATACTAGTGGGATTGTATATGAGCCAATTAATGAGAAGTTGCCTAAAAATTCGTATGATTTTAATAATTTAGTACGTGTGAATGGTGAGTTGCAGTATCAAGAAAATGGGGTTTCTAAAGGAATAAAGGGGATCGATGTTTCAAAGCATCAAGGAGATATTGATTGGAAAAAAGTAAAAGCCGATAATGTTGAGTATGCTATAATTCGTTTAGGTTATCGTGGATATGGAACAGGTAAGATTATGCTTGATGAATATTTTGAGAAAAATATTCAAGGCGCACTCAATGCTGGGATAAAGGTAGGAGTCTATTTCTATTCACAGGCAATAACAGTAGAAGAGGCTAAAGAAGAGGCTGACATTGTACTTAAAAATATAAAAGACTATAAAATTACATATCCAGTTATTTTTGATGCAGAAGAAATGCAAGGCGATGATGTTCGAACAAATTCGCTAACAACTGAACAACGTACAGATATTACTCTTGCTTTTTGCGACAAAGTAAAGAGTTTGGGTTATAAGACTATGATTTACGCTAATGTAAAATGGTTTGTAGCAAAGCTTGATATGTCACGATTAACATCATATGATAAGTGGTTTGCACAGTATTTTAATACACCATTTTTCCCATATGATTTTCAAATGTGGCAGTATACTGGCAAAGGAAAAGTTAACGGAATTAAAGGCGATGTTGATATGAATATCTCTTTTAAGGACTATGCACTAGATGTTAAACAATAAAGCGAAAAGCAGGGCATTTGCCCTGCTTTTACTATTTTGTATTCAAAGTTTTTGTAGCTACAAAGTTAACGCCTAAGCCAAGAATATTTTCTAGGATTATATCACCGATTTTTATGGGTGCATTAATAGTTACATCATTTAAAAGTTTCATTGCATTTGCAATTTCGCCTTTTGGAATGTCCGAATTTGTTTTAACAGGCAAACGTGAAAGTGGAGCATTATTAATTCGCACAGTGGAGGTAATTACTCTTGTTGGATTAGTTAGTTCTTTGCGTCCGTATGCTTCACCTTTTTGACAGGAATGACCTGTAACGGCGTATCCGTTTTTCTCATCCACTTTTAGATGACATCCTTTAGGACATACGATGCAGATTAATTCAGTCATTTTCTTCACCTACTTTTGAAATAGAGATTGTTATATTGTTATCTTTTACTTTGGTGAACAAAGTTTTTGGGAAAACAACTTTTTCCATTTCCCCTGGAGCCATATGCTCACGTTTAAATCGAGCAAGCACTTCTTTTCCAGAAGTAATTCTAATTTCTACATCTTTATAAACAAAGTTTACACGAAAGAATATTTCAACAAATTTTTCTACGTTTTCGCACCGTATTTTTTGTGGAACTGTATATGTAACCGCATTTCCGTTTAATATCTCAATGCAATTATTATTTTGAACTTCTCCGTTTAATGCAAATTGTGCGGCGGATTTGCCTGCACGTTGGCTTTCAGCAGTAACAAAATCAACTAGATCATGCACGTGAACAACATTTCCACTCGCAAATATACCAGAAACACTGGTTTCCATGTTTTCATATACAATAAGTCCATTGGTTCTATGGTCAATCGCTAATCCAGCTTGACGAGAAAGCTCATTTTCGGGAATTAGTCCCACTGAAAGCAATACAGTGTCACAATCAAAAATTATTTCTGTGCCCGCAATTGGCATTCGCTTTTCATCAACCTTTGAAACAACAACCTGTTCAACACGTTTATCACCTTTAATCTCAGTTATGGTGTGAGAAAGGTAAAGCGGAATATTATAATCTTCAAGGCATTGCACAATGTTTCTATTAAGTCCGTTAGAATAAGGCATAAGCTCTATTACACCAAGAACCTCCGCACCCTCAAGTACCATTCGACGAGCCATAATTAGACCAATGTCACCACTACCTAAAATCACAACCCTTTTTCCAACCATATAGCCCTCAACATTAACATAAAGTTGTGCGGCACCTGCTGTGAAAACTCCAGCAGGTCGAGTTCCAGGAATAGCAATAGCACCACGAGTACGTTCACGACACCCCATAGTTAGCACAATTGATTTTGCTTCTAGTAGCATATATCCATTGGTTTTGTTCATTGCATGAACGGTTTTGTCTTGTGAAATGTTCAAAACCATTGTGTCAAGCATAACTTCAATTCCAGTATCGGCAAGTTGCTTGATAAATTTGTCGGCATATTCAGGTCCTGTTAATTCTTCTTTAAAGTAGTGCAATCCAAAACCATTATGAATACATTGATTAAGTATTCCACCAAGCTCATGATTACGCTCTAATATTAAAACTTCCTTTGCACCATTTTTGTTTGCTTCAAGAGCAGCCGCAAGCCCTGCAGGACCTCCACCAACAATAATTACATCAGTCATTAAAGTCGCCTCCTTTGGTAACACCAGTAATAATGTTCATTCCATCACGGTCTAGTGGTACTTGTGAAAGTGGTATATTTAATTCTCGTGCGATTATTTGTTGCACACGAGGTCCACAAAAACCGCCCTGACAGCGTCCCATTCCAGAACCACAACGACGCTTAATTGCATCTATTGAGCTAGATACGATTGGACTGTGTAGAGCTGACACGATTTCCCCTTCAGTAATTGTTTCGCAACGGCACACAATAGTTCCATACAGTGGGTTTTGTTTAATAACTTCTGCACGCTCACTATTAGAAAGATGTTTAAATCTAATTACACTACGAGTATCAATAAAATTGGGCTTTTCAATTAGTTCGAGCCCAGCTTTTTCTAACATCAAAACGATGTCACGTGCAATAGCAGGAGCAGAAGAAAGTCCTGGTGATTTAATTCCTGCGATATTAAAAAAACCTGGTTGGGTTTTAGATTCGCCAACAATAAAATCTTCTTCATCAGTTAGTGCTCGCAAGCCAGAAAAATTACGAATTGATTCTCTAAAATTAATTGATGGAACAGAATTAATAGCTGATTTTTTTACAAATTCAAGTCCTTTAGAAGTTGTTGTAAGATCACCTTTTAAAGCAGGGACTGCGTTAGGTCCAACTATGAGATTGCCATCAACAGTTGGTGCAACAAGTACACCTTTCCCATTATGGTCAGGACATTGAAAAATTATATGTGAAACTAAATTGCCCTGGCTTTTATCAAGCAGATAATATTCACCACGGCTAGGTGATACTGTAAACTTGTGTTCATCCACCATATCATTAACTTCATCAGCAAGGACACCAGCCGCATTTATGACGAATTGAGCCTCTATTTTTCCATTGTTAGTTTCAATTAAAAAACGCCCACCTGATTTTTTAATAGAGGAAACTTTAGTATTTAATTTAACTTGTACTCCATTTTTCACAGCAGTTTCGGCAAGTGCAATTGCTAAATTCCAAGGGCTTACAATACCGGCAGATGGAGCGTATAGAGCCGCTTTTACCTCAGGATTTAAGTTTGGCTCAATTTCTAATGCCTCCTTACTTGAAAGTATTTTCATATTTGGCACACCGTTTTGCAATCCTTGTTCATATAAGGTGTGTAGTGTTTTCTCCTGGGATTGATTTAACGCAATAACTAGAGAACCTACTTGTTTGTATGGCACATCTAAATTTTGACATAGTTTTTTTATAATAGCATTTCCACTAACATTGTATTTCGCCATCTTTGTATTAGGAAGTGGGTCATAGCCAGAGTGAATAATTGCACTGTTTGCCTTAGTTGTTCCAACCGAAACGTCATTTTCTTTTTCCAAAAGTATAGCATTTATTTGATAACGGCTCAATTCATATAAAAGTGAGCAACCACAAATTCCACCAC
>DAMDCT010000028.1:10323-15814 GCA_032091455.1 Oscillospiraceae bacterium
ACGACAGATACCATGGGTTATTCCTCCAATCTTTTTTTTGACATACAAAAAGAGCAAGCAAAATAAGCCCACAAATGCGGACAAATTAATGCTTGCTCTCAAACTCTAAGCAAATATATAATAATATTATGTATTCATAATACCATGGTTTTAAAATGTTTTCAAGTAGTTTTTTATAATTATTACATAAACCATACTTCTTCGTTCGTAGTAGAAACTGAAACTGCACCAGCAGACAGCGCTGAAATAATATCATCCTTATCGTTAATTAAACCACCGGCTATCACTGGTTCGGCAACACTGTTGCTGATTTGCTTTATTATTTTTGGCATTAATCCTGGGAGTATTTCTATAAAATCAGGGTGATAACCTGTACGCTTACGAGTGATACTTTCAAGTGACATTGAATCTAGAACAAAGAAACGTTGAATAGTGAATAATCCTAAATCCCTTGCATGTTTAATAAGTGGTTGATGAGTAGTAATAATGCCGTCTGCATTGGTGTTTTGCTTTATAAAATCAATAGAGACATCTTTGTTGCTATTAAGCCCTGTAATTAGGTCGACATGAACCATTGCAACTTTATCTGCATTTTTAATTTGTTGCACAATTTCTGCAATATTGCAAACTGTGCCAAATAAAACGAAAATTACTTCAACTTGAGAACGTAAACTTTTTTCTAAATCATCCTGTCCTTTAACCGCTGCAATTACTGGACAAGCCTCCATTACTTCTTTGAATTCCTGTGCTGTCATAGATTGACTCCTTCTTACATTTGCATACTTGCAAATTTGCATACTAATATATAATATAGGTTAAAACATTTAGCTGTGCTTGTCAAGTAAGAAATCAAATGAATTATTTAGTTAATTTTAATAAAATCTACTTTTATTATTGACAGCTTTAGTGTTTTATGTTAGCATGAAAACATAGAAAAGTTGCGGAGAGTTGAGTAATGCAGCAGGGCTAAGGCTTTGTTGGGTTGCTCTTTTTTAATTAATTCTAACATTTTATAATGAAAGGCTGATACAGTTCTATGGAGAAAAAGTACATTATTGCCCTTGATCAAGGGACTACGAGCTCTAGGTGTATCGTTTTTGACAAGGATCAAAATATTCTATCTGTTGCACAAAAGGAGTTTCCACAAATATATCCTAAAGCCGGCTGGGTTGAACATAATGCTACCGATATTTATGTCACACAATATAGCGTTATGATTGAGGCACTCACTAAAATGTCAGTTGACCCGCATGCGGTAGCGGGAATTGGAATTACAAATCAGCGTGAAACAACAGTTGTGTGGGAAAAAGAAACTGGATTGCCAATTTACAATGCAATCGTATGGCAATGTCGCCGTACGGCAGAAATTTGTGAGGAACTCAAAAAAGACACAACTCTTGTCAATTATGTAAGAGAAAATACAGGACTAATAATTGATGCATATTTTTCTGGTACTAAAATAAAGTGGATTTTAGATAATGTTGAAGGTGCTCGTGAAAAAGCAGAGCAAGGGAGATTGTTGTTTGGAACGATAGATACATGGCTTATCTGGAAGCTTACAAATGGTAAATCATATGTTACAGACTATACAAATGCTTCACGCACAATGTTATTTAATATAAGAACACTTCAATGGGATGACTATATTTTAAGTAAACTAGGTATTCCAAAATCTATGTTGCCAAAAGTTTGCAATAGCTCAGAAATTTATGGAACAACAAATATTGGCGGTGCTAATGTACCGATTTGTGGTATTGCAGGTGACCAACAGGCGGCATTATTTGGCCAAACTTGTTTTGAAAAAGGTGACGTCAAAAATACATATGGTACAGGAAACTTCATTCTTATGAACACTGGGGAAGAGATAATTCAGAGTAAAAATGGTTTATTAACAACCATTGCATATGGCTTAAATGGCAAGGTTACTTACGCACTCGAGGGCAGTGTATTTGTAGGCGGTGCTGTTTTGCAATGGTTACGTGATGAAATGCGATTTTATGCCTCTGCTTCAGATGCTGATTATTTTGGAGCTAAGGTAAAAGACTCAAATGGCGTTTATTTTGTTCCGGCATTCACAGGGCTTGGTGCTCCTCATTGGGATATGTATGCAAGAGGTTCAATTTTTGGTCTTACCCGTGGCACTGGACGAAATCATATTATTCGTGCGGCACTTGACTCTATTGCTTATCAATCAAAGGATGTAATAGATGCTATGATGGCGGATACTGGGCTTGAAATAAATGAAATCAAAGTTGATGGAGGGGCTAGTATCAGTGACATTATCATGCAATTTCAGTCAGATATTACTGAGAAAACTTTACGACGTCCTATTGTGAGAGAAACAACTGCACTTGGTGCGGCATATCTTGCAGGGCTCGCTGTTGATTTTTGGAAGGACTTAGATGAGGTTAAAAATCGATGGAGTATTGACAAGGTATATTCTCCACAGATGGATGAAAACACGCGCAAAACTCTGTTGAATGGTTGGAAGAAGGCAGTTGTTTGCGCCAGAATGTTCGGTTCAGAAGATGTTTTATAGGAGTTCAAATGTATATAATTTATTCATATATATTAATATATATGATAAAGCAGTTGCTATTAATTTAGTAACTGCTTTTATATATTTACTAGCTAATATTTCTAAAACTTCAAAGTCGAATTTTAAATAAATATATACTTTGCAGTAAATTGCATATACAGATTTGTAATATTTGTATTGTAAAATACAAATTAAAGTGCTATAATATATTAAAATTCACCAAATAAATCACATATTGGAGGAAATGATCATGAAAATTAATTCTCGAAAAAAAGTAATAATTACTTTGGCTATATCAATTAGCTTGCTATCAACTGGGTGTTCCTCTATTTTTCCCGTAGAAGAAAAACCAATGAAGCCCCCTCTAGTACAACCATCTGAAGTGAAATATTCCACAGTTACTGTAGAAAAAGGAAACATCGAATTAACTTATAGTAGTACATGCTACCCAATAGGTAAATCAGCTACTAATTTGAAATTTGAAAACAGTGGAAAACTTTCATATTTAAATAATCAAATGGGTTTAGAAGTTAAAAAAGGTGATGTAATAGCGGAAATTAGTGCAGAATCTGCAAAATATGATTTAGAACTTGCAAATATTGATTTAAAACGCCTTATGGAACGTCAAACACAACTGTTAGAAAAGACAGACGATACTTTAAAATACGATACACTAATTGCCAAAATTGCTGTTGAAGAAAAAAATCTTACTTATCATGAGCTGAAAGAGCGACTTAATCCTTATGATAAGGATGATATATTAAAACTAGAAACTGCAAAACTTTATTCAGAAAAAGCACAAAATGATTATGTGAAACTTTTGAATAAAGCAGCGGCAGAAAATCCCGATTTACAACAATTAAGAACAGATATTCAAAAGCAAACATTAGTTGTGAAAAAGCTTGAGAAATCAGTTGAAGATTCAAAATTACGTTCACCAATTTCAGGAGTTATTGTGGATTCTGAGCAATTTAAATATAAAATAGGTGATGTAATTTTTCCAAATGATAGTGTGGCCACTGTGTATGATACATCTTCACTTATGTTAGTGACTAATGAGGAAAGTAAAGAGATTCGTGAAAACTTAAAAGTAACTGTGGATATTAATGGTAAAAAACATATAGCAACATTGAAATCAAGAACTTCCACATTAAGCAATACTGGAGATGCGGATAAAAGTAAAGGATACAATTTGTTTTTTGATAAACCCGCACCGCAAATTAAATATGGTGATAAATATCAATTTACTTGTACAATAGATAAGAAAGAAAATGTATTGTTAATTCCTTTAACTTGTGTACAGCAACTTAAAGATAAGGATGCTTTTGTAAGTATTTTAGATGGTAAAGTAAAGTGTGATATACCAATACAAGTTGGATTGAAAAACAAAACATATATTGAAGTAGTGAGTGGACTAAAAGAGGGAGATAAAATTGTTTACGTCAAATAATAAGGAGAGGGTTGGTTTTAGTGTTTTTACTATCAGTTAAAAAAATGCTGAAAAATAAATGGATTACAGCCTGTCTGTTTTTTGGCTGTTTTTTACTCGTAGCTATATTATCAAGTATTCCTGTTTATTCTGCTGGTGTTCTAAATAAGTTGCTTATTAGGGATTTGCAAAGTATTCAAGAAACAACAAAAAAATACCCTGGAATATGTGCAATAAAAACTAGTTTCAAAGATGATATTAAAAATTCTGAAGCTAAATACAAAAATTATACTGATACAATTAATCGTAGCAATCAAGTTGTCTCCTCAAATTCATCAAAAAATCTTGAAAATTTTCATGAATATCGTTATATAGATAATGGACCATTTTATGTATTTAATGAAGGGTCAGATACAACTAAAAAATTTAGTTCGGTTTCAAGAAGTTTATTTATTGCAGGAACGACTTCCTTCCTTGACCATGTTAATATAATTAACGGAAGACCTTATAAATCAGGAGTTAAGGATGGCTGTTATGAGGCGATAGTTAGTGAAAAAGCCGCATTTAATGGTAAGTTATCCGTTGGATCAACTTATATTATGACATTAAATAATATTTTGGCAGATAAATCAAAACCTATTAAAGTAAAAATTACAGGCGTCTATGCGCCAAAAGATGCTACAGATGTTTTTTGGTATAATTCAGAACTATATGATAAATCAATATTGGTTGATTATGATACTGTTTGTAATAATATTATTAAAGAAAATCATTCTTTTGTTAATTCAGCGGTAGGATACGTAACGTTTGATTATGAAAAACTTAATAACAAACAAATTACACCACTTTACGCTGAACTTATAAAACAAGAGCGTTCACTACCAAACAACTCAAAATTAGATGTACCAATACTTGAGACCATGAAACAATATGCAGCTAGACAAAAGAAGTTGAATACAATTATTATAGCGTTAATTATACCGTTATTAGTTGTATTACTGTTATATGTGTACATGATTGCAAAACTAATTGTAGGGTATGATGAAAATGAAATCGCAGTATTAAAGAGTAGAGGAGCAACGAAAAATCAAATATTACGAATATATTTATTTGAATGTTTGGTTATCTCTATCATTGCTTTATTAGTTGGTGTTCCGTTTGGTGTGTCCCTATCACATCTAATTGGCTATTCAAATGGATTTTTGGAATTCGTAAGTAGAAGCCGTTTTAACGTAAGCTACAATCTGAAAATGTTAATCTATCCACTTTGTGGTATAGCTATATTTACATTAGTAACCCTAATACCAGTTATACGTGCAAGTAGAAAAAATGTGCTAACGCATAAGCAAACCCAAGGGTTAGAGTTTAAGACTCCAATATGGCAAAAAGCGTGTTTGGATATTGTTTTGATTGCAGTTTCTTTATATGGTCTTTATCTTTTTTATGATAAGCAAGACGCAATAGTTAAAAGTGCAACTGAATTAAAGAGTAATAATAATCCACTTATTTTCATAATGCCATCA
>DAMDCT010000028.1:15824-25346 GCA_032091455.1 Oscillospiraceae bacterium
ATGGATATTAAAATTAATTCATTTTATCGGTAAAAGACATTGGTCTGCTTCTTTTCATGTGTTAATGGTTAATATGTCAAGAAATAAATCAATGGGTAAGTTGATTATATTATTTCTAACATTTACAGTAAGTGTTGGTATTTTTAATGCAACAACGGCAAGAACAATTACTCAAAATAGTAAAGATAAAATATATTATAAAAATGGTGCGGATATTGTTTTAGAGGATAAATGGGTTCCTAGTGGATATATTCAGGTACAACCTTCTCCTGCACCAGCGACAGCAGTTTATGGTCAAGCACCACCTTTTGATTTATTTCGTTCACTTGATGGGGTAGAGGCGGCGGCTCGTGTTTATACGCAAGATGATCAGCACGCTAGTTTTAATAGTTCAAATGGTACAACTGGCAACACAAACTTTATGGCAATCGTTCCTGATGAATTTTCAAAAGTTGCATGGTTTCGAGATGATTTACTGGATTACCATATCAATGAATATTTAAACATACTTGCGAAATTCCCTACAACCTGCTTAATCTCAAAAACAATGAGTGATAGTGGAAAGATTAAAATTGGCGATTCTGTTGGAATTAGCTTTGAAAAGCTTGGAAATCAATCAGGAAATGGTATTACTCTACAAGTTGCAGGAATCATTGATTATTTCCCAACCTATAATAAAAATGATGGTGTAGGTACCCAAAAAAGCAATTTAGTTGTTGCTAACTTTAATTACATTTTTAATAAAACAGCAATGGATAAATATAAAACTTGGCTAAAGCTTAAACCAACTGCAACCACTAGTCAAGTGTATGAAAGTATTCAAAAGAGTAAAATTAATATTTTGAGCATTACCAATGTAAAGGAAAATGTTATTACCAATGTTAATAATGACCCTTTTGTACAAGGAATAAATGGAACATTGAGTTTGACGTTTATAATTTCATTATTTACAACATGTGTTGGTTTTCTAATCTATTTAATTGTTTCCGTTAAAAACAGATCATTGCAATTTAGTGTACTTAGATCAATGGGTATATCTAGAAGAAGTTTATATAGAATGATTGCGTTTGAACAAATACTGATTTCTTCTTTTTCTGTACTTGCAGGAACTATTATTGGTGGTGTAACATCTAATCTTTTTGTACAATCAATAGGTATTCACCTAGATCTCAGTTCTCAAGTGCCACCATTCAAAGTATTAATTGAATGGAAGGATTATATTAATATTTATACAGTTGTATTAGTTCTTATAATTGTTTGCATAAGCGTAATTATCTCGATTGTAAGAAAATTGAATATCACAGCTACATTAAAACTTGGAGAAGATTAAGTATAATGATTGGGAGATAACATATGAGTACTTTATTACATACAGAAGATTTAACAAAAATCTATAAGACTAACACTGATGATGTCTATGCTTTAAATAAAGTAAATATCACCATTAATAAAGGTGAGTTCACTGTACTTAACGGAAGATCAGGTTCTGGAAAAACAACACTAATTAATCAACTTGGTGCATTGGACAATGCAACGTCTGGGAACGTATATTTAGGTGATATTAATATTAGTTCACTAAGTGAGAGCAAAAGAGATTATTTGCGCAAGTGCAAAATTGGCTTTGTTTTTCAATCTGTTGCATTAATGTCATTGATGACAGCATATGAAAACGTTGAGCTAGCTTTACGCATTTCTCACTATGATGTATCAAAACGCCGACAAAGAGCTTTGGAATGCCTTGATTTAGTTGGACTTACAAGCAAAGTTAAACACCGTCCTACTCAGCTGTCTGGCGGTGAGCAACAGCGTGTTGCAATTGCAAGAGCAATTGCGCATCAACCAGAGATTATTTTTGCCGATGAACCAACTGCAGAGTTGGATACTCATACTGGACTAACAATTGTTAAGTTGTTCAAGGACTTAATAGAAAATCATGGTGCAACAATTGTTATGACAACCCATGACCCTGAAATGATCAGTATTGCTGATAATGTATACACTTTACAGGATGGTGAAATAATTAATGAATGAACAGGTTATAGAACAAACCCAACAAATTGATGAACCAATTGTTGTTTGTGAAAATTTAGTTAAAATATATAAAACATCAGAAATTGAAGTCGTGGCTCTTCAAGGGCTAGATCTCACAATTAATCGTGGCGAGCTAATGGCTATTATCGGTAATAGTGGAAGTGGAAAATCAACACTGTTAAATATGCTTGGATGCTTGGATGTTCCATCTGCGGGAAACCTATATGTTGATGGAAAAAATATTCAGAAACTAAGCAAAAAAGAAATACTTGAATATAAGCGTGAAACGGTTGGATTTGTATGGCAGAATAATGCGCGTAATTTAATTCCATATCTAACTGCAAAAGAAAATATTGAAATGCCGAATAAATTAAGCGGTATACCACCGCACTTTAAACCTGAAGAACTTTTAGAAATGGTAGGACTTTCTCACCGGATGAATAGCCGTTTGTTTGAGCTTTCAGGTGGTGAACAGCAGAGAGTAGCTATAGCTATAGCAATATCAAATAACCCAAAAATTATTTTAGCAGATGAGCCAACTGGAGCAGTTGATACTAAAACTACACGCCAAATTCTTGATGTGTTTAAAAGCTTAAATAAACAGCTGGGGCTTACTGTTATTATTGTAACGCATGACCGTTTGCTTACAAAGTTAGTTGATCGTATTGTGTTTATTCAAGATGGAAAGATAAGTAGTGAAATGCTCCGAAGATCGTATTCAGAGGAGATGGAAGAATTAGCTGAAGGTAACTATAGCTTAGTAAATACACATGAAGAATTTTCAATTATTGATAAGTCAAACCGTATTCATATACCCGCCGATTTTACTGATGTGCTCCATATTAGAAGTGGGGATAAGGTCAAGATTGAATTAAAAGACAATCAAATAGTTTTGACAAAACCTGAAGAGTAATTTTAAAAAAATATAACGACAGCTAAATGCTTTGATTAAATATTAAGGTGTTTAGCTGTTGTTTGTTATATAAATATATTAGCATTAAAAGTAATTGACAATAATAATAGTATACTGTATTATATAAATCATAGCAAAACTGTATGATTTGAATTAAATAAAAGTAAAACCTATTATTAAGTAGGCAGATTATATTAGGAATTAAAGGATGGTTATATTTATGAAAAAAAGAGCAATTGTCGCTATGAGCGGTGGTGTTGACAGTTCTGTAGCAGCATATTTGATTAAAAAACAGGATTATGAGTGTATTGGAGTTACTCTAAAACTTTTTAATAATGAAGATATAGATATAAGTAGAGAAAAAACTTGTTGCTCACTAGATGATATAGAAGATGCAAGAAATATTGCAGACAATCTCGATATTCCATATTATGTGTTTAATTTCACCGATACATTTAAAACAGATGTGATAGATAGATTTGCAAATGCGTATAAATGTGGGTTTACGCCAAATCCATGTATAGATTGTAATCGTTACATTAAATTTGAAAGGCTAATTGACCGTGCAAATCAATTGCAATTTGAATATGTAGCAACTGGTCATTATGCAATAATTGAGCAAGATAAAGAGTCAGGGAGGTTTTTATTGAAAAAAGCAGTCGATGAAACGAAAGATCAAAGTTATGTATTGTATTCTTTAACACAGGACCAACTTTCCAAAACATTATTTCCTTTAGGACACTTAAAAAAATCAGAAGTTCGTGAGATTGCATTGGAAAATGGATTTATAAATGCAAAAAAACATGATAGCCAGGACATATGTTTTATAAAAAATGGTAACTATGCTCAATTTATTGAGGAATATTTAGGCGAAAAATTTGAAAATGGGAATTTCGTTGATTATCAAGGTAATATTTTAGGTGAACATAAAGGTATTATTAGATATACAGTAGGTCAGAGAAAGGGTCTTGGCATATCTAATACGAATCCATTATATGTTTGCAAAAAGGATATTGAAAATAACACTATAGTAGTTGGGGAGAAAAAAGAATTGTACACCAAATCACTTTTTGCAAAAGATATAAATTTAATTGCCTATAAGTCAATCGAAAAACCTATAAGGGTAAAAGCAAAAATTAGATACAAACATAAAGAGCAATGGGCAACACTAGAGCAAATAAGTGAAAATCGTGTAGATTTAGAATTTGATAGTCCCCAACCAGCAATAACAATGGGACAAGCTGTTGTTTTTTATGATGGGGATATTGTAATCGGTGGCGGAACAATAGAATAGCTATAAAATAATAGACACCACTTAACTATTGAAGTGGTGTCTATTATTTATAAATTGTATTATGTAATACTATTTCATTTCGACTTCAACAACAGTATCAATACTGTCAGGAAGAAATGGAGTATTAGTAATATCAACGAAAACAATATCAGGATAATTATTAACTATCCAGTTGTCAACGGCTTTCAGTTCACTTGAGTCACATAGCAGTCTTATTTTCTTGACTTGATCTTTTTTAATGCCATAGAGTGGTACGCTTCCTATTGAATTTTCCAGTATGTGATAGTAAATTTTGTTGCCATTTTTGGTTATTCTTCCATTTTCAGGTTTAGGTAGATTTGCGTTATCACAACCATAAATACTATTATGATTAGCATTCATCCAAACTCCAACATCATTCAAAATTTCTAGTGATTGTTTTGGAATACGACCGTTAGCATCTGGACCAACATTAATAAGCATGTTGCCGCCCTTGCTCACACACTCAACAAGCTTCTTAATAACAGTACTTGCAGGTTTATAGTTAGTATCTTTTGCATTATAGCCCCAGTTGTTATTCATCGTAATGCATGCTTCCCACATTAGTGGTTCTCCACTCTCATTAAGAAGTCCGTATGGAGGAATAATCTGCTCTGGACTAACAAAATCACCACTATAAACAGTCGGATTATCTGTTGCAAGAGAACCAAATCCTTCACCACTTGCTTCAAGCCTATTGTCGATAATTACGTTAGGTTGGTAACTTCTAATCATATTTACAAGCTCAGTTGCACGCCATTTTTCACCACGCATTTCGTCATATGAAAAGTCAAACCACATAATATCAATTTGACCGTAATTCGTGCATAATTCTTTAACTTGACCATGCATATAATCTAAATAGTTATCAAAGTTATGTTCTTTTCCTTTAAAGGCTTCATTGTTACGCATAGGATGAATTCGGTCACCATAATGTGGGTAGTCTTCATGGTGCCAGTCTAACAGGGAGTAATATAAACCAACTTTGATGCCTTCTTCACGAAATGCCTCAAGATATTCTTTCACCAAATCTCGTTTGCATTTAGTATTTGTTGATTTGTAATCTGTCAATTTTGAGTCGAAAAGACAAAATCCATCATGATGCTTAGCAGTAAGTACTGCATATTTCATTCCAGCATTTTTAGCGGCTTTTGCCCATTCTTTTGGGTTGTAGTCAGTGGGGTTAAATTCATCAAAGAATTGTTGATAATCTTCATTAGATATTTCTTCTGCGTTTCTAACCCATTCACCTCTCGCAGGAATAGCGTATATTCCCCAGTGAATAAACATTCCGAATCTAGCTTCTTTGTACCATTCAATTCTCTTTAAGTATTGTTGTTTGTTAAACATTACATCCACTCCTTGTTATTACAATGTAGTCATGAGCAAAATAAACAAAATAGTATTATGTAGTTTATATAGCAACGAAAACACTATTTGTTCGTTAAGAATATTATTAATTTAACCGATAATATATTAGCATCATTGTATCAAACCCTATACTAATTGTAAACATTTAAAATTATAGTTGAAAAAACAACATACTAAATGATATTATTACATCAGAACAATTCAAAACTGTTCATTGGCAATTAAGTTATACATAAAATTGGATTTAGAAAAACGTAATATTAAGGAGGGCGACAAAATGCAAAAGCAAAATAAATTCACTCTAATATATGATATTGTAAGAAAAATTCCAAAAGGAAAAGTATGCACATATGGTCAAATAGCACAACTTGCAGGGAATCCCCACTTATCACAAGTTGTCGGATATGCACTCCATGCAAATCCAGACCCATCTACTATTCCTTGTCATCGTGTGGTAAATAGATTTGGTGAAGTTTCTTCAGCATTTGCTTTTGGAGGAGCAAACGTTCAATATGACTTATTAATAAACGAAGGTGTAACTTTTTTAGATAATGGAAAGGTAGACATGCAATTAAATATGTGGTATGGTGAGTAAATCCAAGATTTTACGACAATATTAATATAATTACTAAATGTTAATACCTACTATTGACAGTGTTCGACAAAAGTAGTATAATGTAAAAGCTGTTGTAAAACTTTGTAAATTAACTCATATATTACATATAAAAAGGGGATTGAATTATGAAAGTTAACAAAAAGGTAGTCCTTATAATGTGCGATTCACAACGATGGGATATGGTGAACTGTTATGCCGATAGAGGTCTTAAAACACCTCATATAGACAAACTTGCAAGTCAAGGCGTTCGCTTTGATAGAGCATATACAACTCAACCCGTGTGTCAACCAGCTAGGGCAGGTATTTTCACAGGAATGTTACCACATTCAAGTCAGTGTGAAACAAACTGTGTTGGAATGGCTGAAAATGTACAAACAATCGGACAAAGACTAGAAGATCAAGGAATACATACGGCTTACGTAGGAAAATGGCATCTTGACGGCGGAGATTATTTTGGAAAAGGAATTTGCCCTAAAGGATGGGATCAAAATTACTGGTATGATATGAAAAACTATCTTGATCAATTGACTGATGAAGAAAAGGTGAAATCTCGTGAACCTAGAATAATGGATAATGGTGGAGTAGAAGCGGAATTTACTTTTGCACATAGATGTTCTGAGAAAGCGATTGACTTTCTTGAAAAACATAATGATGAGGATTTTTTCTTGGTAGTATCATATGATGAACCACATCAACCATTTCTTTGCCCAGAACCTTTCTCATCTATGTATAAGGACTATGCTTTCCCTAAATTACCAGCATTTTATGACATGCTGGAAAATAAACCTGAACATCAAAAAGTGTGGGCACAACAAAATTACATTGAAGATAGAGAAAACTTTGAGATTAAATGGCACCATTTCTTTGGTTGCAATTCTTATGTTGACCATGAGGTGGGACGTGTAGTGAATGCAATAGATAAATATGCTAGTGATGCTTTAATAATATATACTTCTGACCATGGCGATTTTTTAGCCTCAAGAAGTATGTGTGGCAAGGGCCCATCAACATATGATGAAATTGCAAGAATTCCTTTGATTATGCGTTCAAACGGTGAAATAAAAGCAGGTAATGTAGATACAAATCCAGTTTCTCATTTAGATATTGCTCCTACTATTTTTGATATTATGGGAATAGAAAAACCATCATTATTTGAGGGCAACAGCCTTGTTAATGAGTTGAAAGATACTTCTATAAAAACAAATGATTGCATATACATGGAGTTCAGCAGATATGAAGTATTGCATGATGGATTCGGTGGATTTCAACCGTTAAGGGCGTGCTTTGATGGGAAGTATAAATTTACTATTAATCTACTAACAAGTGATGAATTATATGATATGGAAAATGATCCAGATGAATTAGTAAATCTAATCAACGTCAAGGGATATGAGCAAATTAGAAATCAGCTTCATGATAAATTATTAAATAAAATGAACGAAACACTTGACCCATTAAGAGGCTATTATTGGGAGTGCAGACCGTGGAGAACAGATAGGCAGGACGTAAAATCATGGAGTTACACAAAGATGGTACGTAATCGTTTTAATGATCTTTATGAACCTCGTCCACGTGACTATGCAACAGGTTTGACGCTGCAAACTTCGACAAAACCTAATGAACCACTTAAAGACAAATAAGTTTGATATACGTATTAACTCAATTCTGTATAAAATTTTACATTTAACTGTTCATGTACGTTTATCGTCAAATATGGTATAATATATTGATAACTATATAATAAGGAGTTAATTATATATGAATTTTGGCGTTTCAACAGCATGCTTTTATCCTCAATTAATTGAGGAAGCAGTTACTGAACTAAGTGAAAACTCTGTAAACAATATTGAAGTTTTTATAAATACTTTTTGTGAGTTGGAAAAAGGGTTTATAAAAAATCTTAGCAAGATGATAAATGATAATGGACAAAAAGTTGTTGCACTACATCCATTCACATGCGGTTTTGAGCCATTTATGCTGTTTACAAATTATGAGCGAAGATTTAAAGATGCCATAGGATTCCATAAGCATTATTTTGAGGCAATGAATATCCTTGGAGCAAATATTTTTGTATTTCATGGCGATAGACGACAAGGTACTCTTGAAAACAAGCAATACTTTGAGCGATTTGCTGTGCTCAGAGATTTAGGGAAACAGTATGATATTACAGTTGCACAGGAAAATGTGGAAAGGTGTAAAAGTGCTAGCTTGGAATTTTTAGAGGATATGATAAAGTATCTTGATGGTGATGTGTCAATTGTTTTCGACAATAAGCAAGCCCTTCGTTCAGGCGTAAGGTATCAGGAGTTTATAGAAAAACTTGGTCAAAATATAGTCCATGTTCATATTAGTGATAATAATAATTCTTGTGATTGCCTTCCGATTGGGCAGGGTAAATTAGATGTTATAGACTTATTAACAAGGCTTGATAGTGTGTCTTACAAAGGATATATAATGGTAGAATTGTATAGCCAAATGCTGAAGAATAAGACAGAAATAGTTGAAAGCTACATAAGCATGATAAATTTTGACAATTTGCGACAAGCAAATATGTTGTAATTGTACAAATTGTACAAACGATATTTATCTGATAATTTGTTCAATGAAATATTACCAAATTAACAAATTATTTTAGCTAATAATTGTTTAATATGTATAATCTAATTTGACATATGACGAATTGTGTCGAAACACTTTTGAGTTTGAATATTTACATATGCAATCATTGGTATATAATTATAATATAAACCAAATAAAGGAGCGATGTAAATTGAAAACAGATATTGAAACACATTCAAAGCAAACTTACACATTATTGTCAGAACTAGGTTTCATTGAAGAGCAAGAGGTATTGCAGTATGGAATCCAACAAGATTATATTGACAATAATGGTGTGCACATTAAGACGGGTATTCATTATATTTCAGATGAAGAAAAGCTTGTTATGGATCTACTTAAACGTCTAGAAAATCAAGACGTCGCACCATTCACATTACAATACATAGTTGAAGATTACTTAGATGAGATTTACTCACTTTAGCCACTTGTCATAAATCCTACTTAGTGTTATAATTGATTAAAATCATATAAAATGTTTTAATATATGTAATGCAAAGGAGGAAGCGTATGAAATGTGCATTTTGTGGACATCTTGAAAGCAAGGTTGTCGATTCAAGGCAAACAGATGATGGTATTAAAATTAGGCGAAGGAGAGAATGCCTTTCCTGCGGTTCTCGTTTTACAACTTATGAAATAATCGAAACAATACCTCTTATGGTT
>DAMDCT010000028.1:25356-28147 GCA_032091455.1 Oscillospiraceae bacterium
TATGGTTATTAAGCGAGATAAATCGCTTCAGCCATTCGACTCAAATAAATTACTTGTTGGCTTAATGCGTGCATGCGAAAAACGTCCTGTTTCAATTCAAACGCTAGAAAAACTAGTAACTGATATTGAGTATTCATGTGCAAATGCCATGATTAAAGAGATTAATTCATCTAATTTGGGCGAGATTGTCATGGAAAAACTTAAGGAAATAGATCAAGTAGCATATGTCAGATTTGCATCTGTATATAAAGAGTTTGGGGATATTGACACATTTATGGATGAGCTTAAAAAGCTAAAGAGAAAGCCGTTAAAATAGCGAATCTATTGAGGGTACTTCTCTATTATAAATGTGATTTAACATAAATTTGAGTTTGCATAACTCGACATAAGCATTGTCAAAGTCATTGTTTTTAGCGTGAGCCATTAGCCCCACTAAATGGTTTGACACGCTTTCAAGCTCATTATGACGAACATATAAACTTAAAACAGGTTGTCTGCTTTCCCACAAGGTAGACAGCCTGTTTATGTTGTTTATCAATTGTTGATTATCTCTTATTTTACAATTTTCAATAGCAATTTCTGAAACTTCGCCAAGAATATCACGAGTATTATCAGTGTACCAGATACTAATAATACTAATTATAATAATAGTTATTAAAATACTAATAATAGTAATAAGCCTACTCATAAGAATCTCCTGAATTTTTGTTATTATTTCTGTTTTGGAACGATAAAATAATTCTTATCCATATCAACTGTCATTAAGAATACACTTTTTAATGTATGATAATTACTTCTTATAGTCTTATATATCCATTCTTCAGTAATGTTATATGAGCTTAATGCAGATCTTACAATAATACCATCACTTATAATAATGGCAGGAGGCTGCTTGCTTTCTCCTTGAATATTTAACATTTTAGCGGTGGCATTTTGTGAATCAAACTTTTCTAAAATACTAATTTTTCCTGTGGTTTCAACAATTGCGTATTCTACATCACGAATATCGAATATTTTATTTTGCCTAAGTGATTCCATTAAATCATCAATTGAAAGTCTAAGCTTTCTAAGTTGTTTTTGGTCAATTTGACCATTATTTATAATTACAATAGGATGTCCAGAAATAAATCCTCGAAATGTTTTTGATTGAAGGGAAATATTAGAAAGTATAAGCTCAAATCCAACAAGTGTCATTGGTATACCAGTATCCTCAATAGGAAGAGATGCAATATTTGAAATAAGTATTGTTATAACAAGCTCGGAAGGCTGTAATTCACCAAGCTGACGTTTGCCCATAAGCCTTATACAAAACATAATTAGCACATATAAAATTATAGCTCGAAAAAATACAATAAGCATAAGTGAAAACTCCAGACTTTATAGTTTTTTAGCATTATCATGCTCTATATATGATTTGAATAACACAAAAGCATAATAACAAATTTATCTTTTCCGCCTTAAGTTAGAATATGCCTAAAAATATAGTTGAATAAGCCAATATATTGTTGTATAATTAATAAATATAATATTGATAAAACAGTTAATAGATTTTACTAGAGAGAGGGCGTTACTATGTCTACTACATTTACAGTATCTTTAACAAAAATCATTAAGGATTTTGGGCTTGAAATAATTTACATGCCTGAAAACGAAAATGAAATTCAATTACAGAGTGCCGATGTAAATCGTCCTGGGCTAAATTTAACAGGATTTTTAGAGCATTTCGATAATAGTCGTATACAAATATTTGGATTGAGTGAAATTTCATACCTTGAAATGCTTGATCCTGAAGAAAGAACACAACGTATTAATGACTTTTTTGAACTAAAATTCCCTGCAGTTGTTGTCACTAGGGGACTAGAAGTGTTTGATGACATAATTAATGCTGCAAGTAAAAACAGCATTCCTGTTCTTAGAACAAATGATACTACGTCAGGTTTTTTATCAGGTTTAATATCTTTTTTAAATGTTGAGCTTGCACCGCGTATTACTCGACATGGAGTTCTTATTGAAGCTTATGGTGAGGGTATATTAATGCTTGGAGAAAGTGGAGTTGGTAAGAGCGAAACTGCAATAGAGCTTGTAAAACGTGGACACCGTTTAATCGCAGATGATGCAGTCGAAATTAGACGTGTTTCTAACAGAACTCTTGTTGGTTCTTCACCAGAAAATATTCGCCACTTTATTGAACTTAGAGGAATTGGTATTATAAATGCACGTCGATTATTTGGTATGGGTTCTGTAAAAATTACTGAAAAAATTGATATGATTGTAAAGCTAGAACTGTGGGATGCAGACAAGGTATATGATCGTATGGGTATGGAAAACGAATATGCAACAATATTGGGGATACAAGTTCCATGTCTAACAATCCCCGTTAAACCTGGACGTAACCTTGCAATTATTCTTGAGGTTGCTGCAATGAACAATAGACAAAAGAAGATGGGATATAACGCCGCACAAGAGCTTATGCATAATTTAGGTATGCCTATTGAGGAAACGACTTCATCTAAAAATTGGGATATATTTTAATTAACATCTACTTTGAAAAAATAATAAATATAATAGGAACGACCTCCGTGTCGTTCCTATTTACAAAATCAGTGCAATTTTTTGGCATGAGATAGAAAGGTATTTAAAAATGAAAATAATAGCAGATACACACTGTCATACACTAGCATCAACTCACGCATTTTCAACTTTTCTTGAAAATGTAAAATTCGCAAGTGAAATTGGTTTAAAATATCTTGCAATAACAGACCACGCACCAGCTATATGTGATTCACCTCAT
>DAMDCT010000029.1:0-21110 GCA_032091455.1 Oscillospiraceae bacterium
ATTGTTTTCCTTTATAAATCCCACCATTAAAAACTGTTTTGTTATAATCTTCAATATTGAAATCTGTGTCTTTATCAAGAAATTCTGTTAAGTCTGTAAATACTCCCGTAGACATCATTTTATTTATATCTGAATTTACAAGAAATCCAACATCCAAAAAAATTAAATCTGGTCCCTTACCACTTATTGTATCAGCTATGAGCTTCTTATAGTAATCTATAATGTTCATGTCAGCTTCCAAAGTCTTCTCAATATTTAGTTTAACATCGGGATATTTCGCCTTATAATTTTCAATTATTGGGTCAATTCTAATTTGTTGATAATCATACACTCTTATAGTAAGTTCCTTGTTTGTCTGCTCAACCTTGCCCATTCCCATTCCTTTTCCACCACACGCAGTTAGTAATGGGCAAATTATTAGTGTTGCCAGGATGATTGATATTAGCTTTTTCATATGGTTTACCTTCTTTCGTTGTTATAAACATATTATATTTACATTGTACTCTGTTATATGTAAATATTCAACTGTGTTGTAATTATATTGTACATATCATTAAGTATAGACATACACGATTGTGTATGTCTATATAGAAAGATAGGGTTGATAGCAAAATAATATTATAGGAGTCACTTATTAAATTGTGAATATGCTATAGGATAATGAGCTTTGATTTCACAACTCAAAAGAATTAACTAATTTAAATTTAATTATTAATATCACGAATAGCATAGCCCTCTGAAAATCCTTCTTTAGCAACTGCTTCTGATGGCATACTTGGACAATGAGCACAAGCACAAGAACAGTTAATTACGTATGCTTGTATTGTTTGTTCTCTAAAATTTGCTTTCTTCATCAATTTTTTCATTATTATTTCTCCTTTTAATTTTGGTTTGAATTAACATATGTATAATTTATAATGCTTCCAACCCTATTATCTACCTTATCATTCTATTGTTTATATCAATTCTATTTATAAGGGATTAGCTATCAAATCTTATGAATTTAAATAAAGATACTTATAAGAAATATATTAACAATTAAAAATTAAATCACGTCAACTAAATTTAATTATATGTGGCTCTATATTAGTGAAACTTCAACTATTTTTGCCACTCCGTTAATGGTGTTGAATTCATAATTCATAATTTTACTGGTATCAATTTTAATATTAAAAACTTTTTCTATCTCTAGAAAGAAATATGTTAGCCTAGTACTGTTAAGTCCAAATTTAAATCCTGTTAAAAGTTGATTGAAATTTTCCTCAATAAGAAGTTCTTTATTAACATTTAGCTTCTTATTCAATATTTCGCAAATCTGCTCAATTATTTGTTGCTTATTAAAACTCATTGATTTACCTCCCTAAATTATAGAATATGCTGACTGATATTCATTTAGCTCTTCTACCATGCTCTGATACATCTTTTCATTGTCGCTTTCATTTAATAAATTAAAAACAGGAATATTATCTTCATAATTACAAGCATCTACCGCATTATTTACTTTGTTATGTGAATATTGTAAGAAACACAATTTTTTTCTTTGAAGTGATTCTTGATAATCCAACATTTTATTTGACATGTGTATGCAATTAATTTCAAATCCAAACTTGCATGAAAAATCATCACTGATTTTAGATGAAAATTCAGATGGAAAAGAACCATACATTGTGCAACAAATAAAATAGTCCGGCTGAAGTGCTTGAGAAATAAGGTATGCGTAAATTCCAAAGTCATTTGTCAATATATTATTGTATTTCATCATTCCACCTGGAATTTGAATTAATATAACATCCGGATTTTCTGATTGCTCTATATAATTTATAAACTGATTATACTTGGTTATTTTTTCAACTTCACTATACTCTTTGCTTTTCAAAAAAAATGGTTGAGTATGAAACTTATATAGTTTGCACTCTCTTTTTTCACAAACAGCAGAAACTTTGTATCCTTGATTTTTCAACTTAGTAGCCATTGATAAAAGAACTTCATAATTATTGGCATTATCTATTAATCCGCCTACAAAGATTATTGGAGTTGACGGTGTATACAATGATCTTAATTGTGATTGGAGTTTTTGAAATCCAAGACTAGTTTCTAATCTATCAATGCAATATTGAAAATTAACACCAAACTGATTACATTTTGATTGAATTGTTTCCAGCTTTCCATCTGATAGAGTTAATGCGCAGATAATATCTTTTTTATTTTCTATTGCTAACATCATATATTCGTATGAATTTTTATGCATATCGTCAGTTTCATTACCATCAGTAATAAGCAAAACATCAAATTGGTCTAAAACATTAATAATGTTTCCTTGCACAGTTATTCCCATTGGTTCACGATTATCGGCAACACTAGCATCTTTTCCGATTAAGCCTAATCCATTGGGGGAAATAAGTACTGATATTTTATATGTAGGATTTAATTTATGTAGATAATTCACAACGGGAATTGATTCTGCTGAAAAGGGATAAATAGCAACATTTTTTATATTACTCAAAAGTATTTCTTCCTTTCTTTATAATTTATTTATATAAAATCTTTGCTTCTTGCAATAGTATCATATTAGTTAAATCATTAGAAACTCTCCGTCTTGTGGTATCACAATTAGTGAGCTTACGACTTGCAGACAACGTTTCACCGTCATCAGCATATTTTGCACATAAAGTACAACGATTAAAAGCCCAACAATTCTTACATTCTTCACTTGTCAAAGATCCTATATTCAATAAAGCTTTTGCTTTTTTCATGTCAAAGCCCGTCTCTATACTACCAATTTTCATAGCACTTGAGGTTTCGCTTACTCGTTCACATGGGAAAAAATCTCCATCAACAGAAATAAATAATCTCATTTCGCCTGGTACACATGGTCCGCCAGGTGCAGCAACATCAGGCAAACCATTACTTGAAAACATTTTATCCATCGTATCTTGAATTGATTGAATATTTTGATAAGCAATAGGAGAGACTTTATCTTTTTCAATACGATTCATACTGCTTAAAAATGCTAGGAATTGATGATACTCATTTTTTGAAACAAATTCCTCTGAGTAAACATTTTTTTCTTCACTAGCAATGTCATCAATAATTGTTGAACGAACATGTATTTTATTAAATAAATCATTTTCTGTAAAAATAGAATTAATATCATCAAAATCGTTTTGTGGATTCATAACCATACTAATTGATATTTTTCCAATTAGTTGAGGATACTCCTCGCTTATATGCTGTATTTTTGAAAATACCGTATCAAATGTTCCTTTGCCGTTTGCCGCAAACACTCTGCTTTTATCATTAATCTCTTTGGGTCCATCTAAACTAATCATCATATCAACATTATGTGCAATAAAATATTCTACGATTTCGTCGGTCAATAGCGTACCATTAGTTGTAATTGTAAACGTAAGTCTTTTACCTGTAAATACCTGTTCTGAATATTCAATTACATCCTTAATTAAATCAAATTCAAGTAATGGTTCCCCACCATAAAATCCAACATTAGCTTCTTGAGAATCTTGAGAGTGGTTTAATAAGAAATCTACTGCTTTTTTTGCCAACTCTAAGGACATTTTTTTAGAGGAGTGTGTACGTTGAGTTCCATTATTATGTGAATAAGCACAATAGGAACATCTGAAATTACAGTTTTGAGTTAATTGCAACGTAATTTTTTCTACCTTACGGTCTAAAAAGGTATCCAGACAATCCACATAAGGATGCTTTATTTCTTTTACTATTTTTGAAGATAAATAGCCTAATTCCTGCAACTGCTCAATTTTCTGCTTTACACTTTCATCCGCATTACTCATGTCTACACCTTTCAAGGTTTTATCCAAATACTGATAGATGTCGTCCTCAACATCTACAATTTCGTTTTTATTTACATCAAAAACATAGCCAGAATTAGGGGATTTCAATAAATGAATAAAAGGAGTATTTTCATTCATATTTTCCACCACTTTCATTATATTACTTTTATATTAGTTATTAATCGTTTCATTTACATAAAATCATAATCCTTAAAAAGGAGTTCTGCGTGGTAATATGTATATGTACAAGAATACGCATACAGGAAGAATTACCACGCAAAACAGGAAAGGTTAGGAAGAGCTAGTTTTGTTTGAATTTCCCCAAAGCTTTAGGCTCTTTTGGTTGATGACATCCATAATGTGAAGCTACACCACTTGCTTTAATGGCTGCCTTTAAGCTAATGTTTGCCATTACCTTAGCCAATTTTGTTGATGAGTTTTTCATGATCATTACCATCCTTTACTTTTTGATATAATATTAGTACGGTAACTATAAATATTGTTATAATTGCCGTTACTGACACTTTAGTAGACACAGGATAAACTATAAATATAATTAAATTATATATTAAACAAAAAACTGCAGCAGTCAATTTATGTTTTTTCTTCTCTATATAAGAAAGCGGCTTGTTTTTATTTTCAATAGGTGCATAGCATAGAATTGTAATAAAGCTAAAGGCGCTGAATAAAACAACCACACTAAAAGTAAAATATGATATAAATATCTTACTTACAAATACTGTTATTAAAAACAAACATTCAAAAACGCAATTACATTTCAAATAGCTATTCGCATGATAACCACCTGTAAACATTCTTAACGAAACGAATACCAAAAGGAAAACAATTGACATGAATAATTCATTTAAAATAAAACCACTCACCAAAATAAGTGAGAAACCCACAATTGTCGATACTATAATTTCGCATCCATATTGATATATGGGTTTATCTTGTAAGTCTATTACTTTTTTTCTGCATAAAAAAACGGCTATATTATTTGATAGATAAGTAATGATATTGAACACCTCTAATCACCTCGTCTTAAAACAATATAACCTCTATTTCGAAAGAAAGCAACCAACTGTGCACAGTTGGTTGCTTTCTGTGCACAGTTGGTAATTAATTCGTTATTTTACATGTTTATATTATAATATGACAATAAATCATTTCGTTTTTTTCGTAATAATCTATTAAGCCATTATACTTTGTCACAATTCCTTTAATATTTTGTACACCATATCCATGATGCTTTTTTTCTTTTTTATTGGTCATGAAATTTGGGTTCATTGCCAAAACTGAATTACTTATTGTATTGCCAATTGATATTTCAATATGGTCTTTATTACTAGTTATATTAATTATTATTTTTGGAGAAACACATGCCTGACTTGCTTCTATTGCATTGTCAAGTATGTTTCCAAGTAGTATACAAAGATCAATTTCTGGAATAGTATCTATATCTCCAATAATACAACATTTTGTATCAATACCTATCTTTTTGCATATTTCCAACTTGCTATTTAATATATAGTTTGCAGTTGCATTGTTTGTTTCAATGTATTTAGAGCATATGTTTATTTTTTCCTTAATAATATCTTGAATGTACTTTAAAGCATGCTGTTTTTGATCTTGTTCAATCATTCCTATAATGCACGTAAAATAGTTATTCATATCATGTTTTACCCTTGATATGTCTTTGTATAATTGTTTTACATCATCATTATGTTTTATTTGATATTTATACTCTTGCTCAAGCATTATATATTTTAGTCTTTTATTACTTTCTCTACTTAATCTAAGTAATAAGTAATAGGTTATGATGTTTATAACAGCTATACCAAACATAGAGAGAAACACAAATATATTACTTTTATCTGAATAGGGATTTTGTATATTAATTATAACAATAAAATTGCCAACAAATATTGAAATTATCACAATAGCACTAAGTGCTATCCATTCAATACAGGTCAATGAAAAATCCTCTTTACTTTTAAATAATAGTAGAACCCTTGTAGTAAAGAAAAATAAAACCTTAGTAATAATTACTGTCACATATCGAGCCGAACTAGCTTCACTCATAAGGTTTGTAACATCTAATTGTGTAATATAACTGATTGATGATAAAACAATCATATTAATTACAATAATTGTTATAAATGTACTTGCAGCTGTAAACATTTTTGATAGTATAGAACCTTCTGTAAAAGCCATACAATAGCAAAATAAAAGGATTACAGATATAAATACACTTATTCCTTCAAACACAATAATATTATTAAGAAAAGTAATATAGATAAAATTCGCACTAATACCTATGATAAAACTCATTAGCTTTTTATAACCTACATATTTATATCCCAAAAAGTTTGATGAAAAATCTATTATGATAAACCCTTCTAAGAGGTTTACTAATAGTTCAAAAACAATGTTGACGATTTCATTCATAAGTATCTCCTGCTCATCTGAAATGCTTTTTTAGCTTCTTCTGTTCTCTTTCTGCTAACAGGTAACTTTATTCCATTTTTCAATGTAACGCAATTTTCACCAACTTGTTTGATATAACATACGTTAACTAAATATCCTATATGAATTCTAAAAAAAGCTGTATTTCCCAGCTCTTTTTCTAAGCTTTTCATGCTCGATTTTGTTGTAAAAGAATCTCCTATTTGCTCACATACAACATTAACATAATGCTTTTTACTCTATATGTACAAAATATCACATTGCTGTACTCGCTTTATGGTTCTATTAACATTAAAATCATAATATTGTCGCGAGGGAAAAAATCTCTTTATAAAAGATTCAATTACTGTTGGCAACTCATCTCTTAAATGTTGCTTTCTTATGAAATTAATAGGTTGACATCTAAGAGCATCAAAAACTAAATCATCGCGGTTTGATACAAAAACAATACCTATATCACTTTTGTTAAAATAATTATTTACTAATTCAATTCCTGTTATATTGGGCATATCAATATCTAGAAATAATAGATCATAATTAATTGAGTTTACTATTTCCAATAGTTTTTCACTGTTGTCATATGTATCTATGTAAAAATCCAGTTTGTTTTTTAGTAATTCAACTTCAATCTCATTTTTTATAATTGATAAAAAAATTGTATCATCATCGCAAATTGCAATATTTATCATATTAACCACCTTGTACTGATATATAATTTATGACATTTTAACAACCATAATTTTACGTTTATTTCACTACCATTATTATACATTGATTTATCATAATTATCAACAATATTGAACAAAGAAAATCAAGTAATTTTGTATTTGTTTGTTTATTTTATATAAATATATTGAATAAATTGAAATAAAAGGGAGTGAAGTCATATAATATACATACGTATTATAACGATAATATATATTAATTTATTCTTATCTATTTGTATACGTGCTTAGATGTGTATAGGTAGTATTGGGAAATAACTTACGTTTCGCGTAAATGTCTAAGTGTTTGGGAGACTCGTCCACGGCTTATACCTGATAGGGAAGGGAATGGTGCTTGCTGTGATGATGACATGGATTTACGAATAAAGCAGAATACTACGAAATCTGTTCATTTAATTGATGTTTTAAATATAGCTTGGTCCATTTTAAACAAGCCTTTGATATAGCTTAATATGTTGCATTTGTGGTTTGCAAACAGTTCACTTTACTTGTTAAAAATGCATACACATATATTGCTTTAGCAGATAGATTGTAATTGAATATCTTGTTACTTATTTAAATAAATTCATCCATCATTTTCATCCCTTCATTTTTAGTTTTCCATACATTAAGCAAAGCAGATGAAACTGATCACATTGGTGAACGTTCATCTGCTCTGATATATAAATTAAGAATTAATACTAACCTACACGTCGGGTTGCTAAAGTGTACTTAGCTACGTCCTCAATACACTCAAGTATCTCCTCATCCGTAGAATAGTTATTCTGTTTTAGTTGCGATTGGGTTAAGTTGTTAATAACGATTAACGCTTGATTAGTTGTTGTTATATTGCTTAATATAAGGTCGCGTTTATTAAAGGTACTCGAAATAACCACCTTCTTTACTCCTTTAATTTATTATATGCTAATACTTATCCTTGTTGTCTGCACAAAATTTCTAAACAGCTGTTCGTTTGCCATTGCAAACTCTATTGCCATTTCTACTAAGCCTGTAAGTTGCTTGTTAAGATCCCATTTATTTTTTTCTGCCCAGTCGTGTATTGCTGCTGTTTATAAAAAAAATTCCTTTCAGATAAGAATTTTTTATAAATCAAATTCTTATCTGAAAGGAAGTCGTTTATTAACTTTTATACTAAAATTCATGTATTATTTTATCTTGATTTGGAAATTTCAAATGTCTCTATATTAAACTTCTACAATTTAGGAGGATTGTATAATATTAATTAGTAACAATTGCAATTGATGCACTAGCACCTACTCTTGAGGCCCCCGCTTCTATCATTTTAAGTGTATCTGTCTTTGTCTTAACTCCGCCTGATGCCTTAACACCAATGTTTGGACCAACAGTTTTTCTCATAAGAGCTATATCTTCAACAGTAGCTCCTCCTGTTGAAAATCCAGTAGACGTTTTAACAAAATCCGCTCCAGCTAAAACTGATAGTTCACAAGCTTTAACCTTTTCATCATTCGTTAAAAGACAAGTCTCTATAATAACTTTCACTATTGCAGGACGAGATTCATTGACAACTGATTTAATATCTTGTAATACAAATTCATAATTTTTCTCTTTTAATGCACCAACATTAATAACCATGTCAACTTCTTGTGCACCATTTTGCACTGCTAATTTTGCTTCATATGCCTTAGATTGTGTTGCCATTGCTCCTAAAGGAAATCCAACAACGACGCAGGTTTTAACATTTGTATCTCTTAGTTCTCTGCTTACAGTTTCTGCAAAGCAAGTATTAACACACACACTTGCAAAATTATACTGTTTAGCCTCGTCACAAAGCTTTATAACTTCGCTTGTCGTTGCATCTGCTTTAAGTATAGTGTGATCAATGTAATTGTTTAGTTTCATAAATATCCCTTCCATACAATTAATAATATTAATAATTATAATTGAAATCCCCCGCATATGCAGGGGACAACAACTACTTTAAATCACTAGTCACGAGTTTTTAACGAACTAACAGTATCTTTAGTCACTAGTTTGTTGTCAAGGAATATTGCCTTTTCAACGGTCTTTTTATTAATAACGTCTAGTGCAATTTTTAGTCCTTCTTTTCCTAAGAAGAAAGGTGGTTCAGCAATTGTTGCTTCTAATTCACCAGATTTTATTTTATCTAATGCAGGATCGATAGCATCACAACTAATAACAGTTATTTTATCTAATCTTCCAGCAGCTGCTATAGCCTCAAGTGCACCAAGTCCCATCTCATCATTTGCAGCATATACGCAATCAATTTCAGGATTTGCTTGAAGAATGTTTTCCATTACTGACATTGCTTTTGCTCTATCAAATTCTGCTGCTTGTGTTGCTACTTTTTTAAAGTTTTTGGCAGCGCTAATTACATCATTAAAACCTTTTGATCTATCTTGTGCCACGTTTGTACCCATAATACCTTGAATTTCAACTACTTTAACTAATTCTTTATTCTTAAAAGTATCAACTAAAAAGTTTCCTGCAATTGTTCCAGATTTAATTGCGTTGTATCCAATATGAGAGGCAACAACTCCACCATTAGCTTGACGGTCCATTGTAATTACAGGTATATTTGCCTCATTGCAACGTTCAATAGCGGCTACGATTGCGTCTGAATCTGTGGGGTCAATAATAATTGCAGCTGGTTTTTTCTGAATTAGGTTCTCAACATCTGCAACCTGTGTTGCTGAATTGTTTTGGGCATCTGTAACAATTAGGGTAACTCCATTTTCATCGGCTGCTTTTTGTACACCGTCTTTTACGTCAACAAAGAATGGATTACTTTGTGTATTCATTGATAGACCAATTACTATTTTTCCAGTGGCGCTTTTACTACTTGCATTAGTGCTTTCACTACTTGTACTATCCTTTTTTGCGCAACCAGCAAAGACTGATACTGAAGTTACTAAGCACATAGCTAGTGCAAGGACTTTAAAAGATTTTTTCATTTTTATATTCCCCTTTTCTTTTATTATCTACTCACCTTTCGATGAGATCGATTTAAATTTCTTGTCGATAACGATAGCCACAAGGATAACGATACCTTTTACTATTCCAGATACGAATGGGTTCACGTTCATTAACGTTAAAATGTTCGATAAAATTCCAAGAATTAATGCACCAACAATAGTTGGTAAAATAAAGCCTTGTCCACCTGAAAGACTTGTTCCTCCAAGTATTACAGCGGCAATTGCATCAAGTTCATAGCCTTTTCCAGCCTCTGGACCTGCAGAACCTAGTCTTGCAGTTAATATAATACCGGCTACACCGCAAAGCAATCCAGTTATAGCATATACGGTTGCTTCGTTGAATTTTATATTAATTCCTGAAAGTCTTGTTGCTTCTTTGTTTCCACCTAGAGCATATACGTTTCTTCCAAAACGGGTATACGATAGTATGAAAATTGCAATTATATATATTACCGCTAGAATTATTATAGGTAATGGAATTCCCAAAAGTTCGCCTTTCCCAATAAACTTAAAAGCTTCATTCTTAACAGCTATTGGAGCACCTTTTGTGAATAATAAAGTTGAACCAGATAGTAATGTCATGGTTGCAAGAGTAACAATAAATGGAGGTAAATCGAAGTATGTGATAAAGAATGCATTTAGAATACCACACAATAATCCAACACCAAGTCCAGTTAATAGGGCAAGGAACAAAGAACCCGTGTTTGCCAAAACTGATGCTGATAATGCACCGGAAAATCCAAGTATTGCACCTACTGAAAGGTCAATTCCGCCTGTCAATATTACAAATGTCATACCACAAGCAATTATTGCTGACATTGAAACCTGCCTAATTACATTGGTTATATTACTAAATGTAAAAAAGCTAGGTGCTACAAATGAAGATGCCACAACTATTATAACTAGAATTATTAGTGCTCTATATTGTGAAGAATCTACATGTGCAAGCTTTTTAAAAATTTTTGGTTTATTCATTAGTTACACCTCCAGACGCATATGCAAGTATCAATTCTTGCGTTGCATCTTTTCTTAATACTTCTTTAATAATTTGGCCCTCTCTCATTATCAAAATTCTATCTGCCATACCAATAACTTCTGGCAAATCAGTTGATATAAGAACTATACATCTATCTTTTTTTGTGAACGTATCCATTATTTGATATATTTCAGTTTTTGCCCCAACATCAACTCCACGAGTTGGTTCATCTAATATAAGTACATCAGGGCTTGTTCTTAATATTTTACTTAGCACAACTTTTTGTTGATTTCCTCCACTTAAATTTAATGCTGCTTGGCCTTGAGAGCTTATTTTTATTTTCATTGCGTTAACAGAATTGCTAATTACATTTTTCTCTAGACGCTTGTTGACTATCCCAAACTTACTAATCTTATCAAGCGAGGATAATGAGATATTTTCTCTAATGCTTCGATTTAAAACTAAGCCTTCATTTTTTCTATCATCCGGCACTAATCCTATTCCTTGTGTTATCGAACTTAATGGAGAAACATGCAATAATTTTTTGCCATTTATAATAATATCGCCAGACTTTTTCTTTAAAGCGCCATAAATTATTTTTGATAGTTCAATATTACCAGAACCCATTAGACCGTATATTGCTAGTATTTCTGATTTGCTAACGGTAAAGCTTACATCATTAACACTCTTACCTACAATATGGTTTACCTCAAAAATTATATCTTCTTTAACTTGTTCTCTTTTTGGATAAAGATTTTCTATATTTTGGCCAACCATTAATGAGACAATTTCATCATAGTTTGTATCATTAGTTTGAAGCATTTTCACATGCTTTCCATCGCGAAAAACTGTAATTGTATCAGAGATGCTAAATATTTCATCCATTTTATGCGAAATGTATATTATCGATATTGATTTAGCAACTAGCTCTTTGATTATTTTAAAGAGTTTATCAATTTCTTGATTTGTTAACGCTGCAGTAGGCTCATCCATAATAATTACCTTTGAGTTTACTGATAAACATTTTGCAATTTCAACCATTTGCATTTGAGCGACAGACAATCTTGAAATTTTTGTTCTTGGACTTATATTAAGACCAAGAGTGTCTAACAGTGCTTGAGTATCATTAATTAATTTCGTCCAATTAACCATTCCTGATTTCAATGGGAGTTTTCCCAGAAATATGTTTTCTGCAACAGTTAATTCTGGGACAAGATTAAACTCTTGATATATCATTGATATTCCTAAGCTCTGAGCCTCTTTTGTAGAATTATAATCAACTTTTTGTCCCTCGAAAATAATCTCGCCCGATGTTGCCTTTTGTGCACCTGAAATTATTTTCATAAGAGTTGATTTTCCAGCACCATTTTCCCCACATAGTGCGTGAATTTCACCTTTTTTAACTTCTAAGTGGACATTATTTAATGCCGTGACTCCTGAAAACTTTTTCACAACATCCCTTAGCTCCAAAATATAGTTGCTATTCATTTAATCACCTCTCTTAATAAGCACATCCTGCTACAAGTATTATGCTTGGATATGGTGTGAATTCTCCTGTTCTTATAATCGCTCTCGCACTTTTTGTTTGCTCTTTCAACTCTACATGAGGGATATATTCAATAGAGATGTTTTTTGGAAGAATCTCAAGAATTTTTTGGTAAAATTCTGGGCTTACTGTTTTTAACTCATTGGCAAGTATTGCTTTTTCCACTACAATATGATTTAAGACTTCTGTTAAAACATCTAGATATGCCGGCTCATTTGGTTTCCATGCAAGATCGATTCGCTCAACACCAATTGGCATTGGTAGCCCTGCATCACTTACAACAATAGTGTCCATATGTCCCGTTTGTGCAAATACATTTGCAATTTGAGGATTTAAAATTCCACCTTTAAGCATTATTCATCACCCCTTTTTGTAGATTCTTGTTGATAAAATTATGTATGTCTTCTTTTGTTGGCATTGAAATAGCTGTTCCTAATTTTGTTACTGCAAGATTTGAAACAACATTTCCAAATTCACAAGCTTTATATATATCTTTTCCGTCTGCAAGTGCAGTGACAAATCCACCATTAAAAGCATCTCCTGCACCTGTTGTATCAACTACTTTAACTTCATAGTTTTCAAAAACCTTATGACTTTCTCTAGTAACTGCTAGAACACCTTTTTTACCTAAAGTGATGACAACTTCTTTTACACCTTTATCCAGGAAGTACTTAGCAGCCTTTAGTCCGTCATCTGTGTTGCAAATTTTAATTCCAGTTAGAATTTCAGCTTCTATTTCATTGGGCGTTATAATATCAATCATTTTATATAATTCATCATTTATAGGCTGAATTGGAGCAGGATTTAAAACAACCTTTACGCCACTTTTATAAGCAATATTTATTACCTTTTCAACTGCATCAACATTAGTTTCAAGTTGAGTTAGTAGAATATTTGACTCTTCAAGTTCTTGTTTAATAATTGCAATGTCTTCATCACTAAACGTATTACATGCACCTAAAGCAACCATAATAGCATTTTGACTTGTGTTTTCATCAACCATAATTAATGCAGCACCTGTAGGAGCCTCATTTGTTGTGAATACAAACTTCGTTGACATGTTTTGTTTATTTAACATATTTAGTGCAACATTAGCAAATTCATCTTTGCCTAGTTTAGTTATCATTGTAACTTGACCACCTGATTTATGTGCTGCAATAGCTTGATTAAATCCTTTTCCACCTGGTCCCATTTGAAACATTGAGCTTTTTACTGTCTCACCTGGTACTGGAAGATGTGGGGCTCTTGACATTAGATCCACAACAAAGCTTCCAAAAACTATAATTTTATTCATATATTTTCTGCTCCTTATCTATAATTAACTTTTCTGAACCTAACAATTTAAGCGTTGGAATAAGAGTTATAGTATCAGTTTGATTTTTTATAATGTTATTACCATTATTAATTTTTGTGTATAGGTTATTAACTGCAATTCTCCCCATATCCTGAGTAGGACGTGAAATGCTAGAAATTTTCATACCTAATATATTTAAGATTTCTATTTCGTCAAAAGTAATAAAAGCAATATCATTAGGTATTTTTAGTTCATGTTTATTTATGCTTTTTAATGCTCCCAATCCCATAAGATTGTTACAAGTAAATATGGCTGTTGGTTTGTTTTTTAGGTTTAATATGTTATTGGTTAAATCATAGTCACTATCCATTCTATAATCACCATAAAAAATCAAGTCATTATTTATATCAATATCATTCATTAAAAAAGCTTTTTTATAACCTCTTAATCTATCTCGTCCAGGTTTAGAAGATTTAGGACCTGCAATAATCGCTATGTCTCTATGCCCTTCGTTGAGCAATGCGCAAGTTGCATCAAATGCACCCTTTACGTTATCAATAAAAACTCCATCAAAGTTTGAATATTTTACATCCCTATCGACAAGACAAATTGGTATGCCAACACTTCCTAGAATTTTTAAATATTCACCATTAAATTCATTTGTGTCCGTTGTAGGGGATATGATAAGTCCTCTTATACCCATTGTTTTCAACCTTTTTAAAATCATAACCTCTTTTTCTTGACTTTCATCAGTATCATAAAAAATAGCATTAAGATTATGCTTATCAGCTTCTGAATTAATTCCTTTAATAACATCCGCAAAGAATGGGTTTGTAATATCAGGAACAACAACAGCAATTGTATTTTGAGTTATTTTCGATATTCCTTTTGCTATTGAATTTGTTGAAAAATTATATTCATTTATTACTTCTTGTATTTTTGCTCTTGTTTCTTTTTTTACAGGAGCTGTATTATTTATTACCCGTGAAACAGTTGCACAAGAAACACCACATTTTTTTGCAATATCGACAATCGTCATATTTATCACCCCCTATTAGTTTAATGAAAATATTTTCTGTAATTACACAGTCAATGCTGTTTGCTATGTCATTAATATATCATGTTTAAACTAAAAGTCAATCAAATATGTAATAATTATTGTGTAAGTTGCATAACTTTGTCTACAATGTCTATGAAAATGTAATGAAAACGGTGCAGTATTTACCCCAAATTAACTATACCAATTGTATTTATGAAAAAATTTTCATAAATACAATTGGTATAGTTAATAAAAAATTTGTAGAAAAACAGTTAAATAGCTTAATAATAATTACACTATACATTAAGAGTAGCCAGTATATTTAATCTTTCCTTATTTTTAATTATATCCTAATTAACTAAAGTGATACATTACTACAATTAAATTTTGAATTGTGTATGTAATGCATTAATAGATACTTAATGAAATGCTGAAAGTTTTTTAAAATGTAATTTATAAAAGTTTTTTTGTGACTGGTGTGTGACCGTAATAGGTTATTATGTAATAAAGATTAACTTATTAAAATAAGAGGAGGATATTACAAATGGTAAAAAATCTAAACGGTAGAATAAGCCTTATGCTAGTTGTACTAATGCTATTTATGTCTATGCCAACATCTGTATTTGCAGCTACAATAAATGATTTAAAGAGTGAATCTGGGATGGGTAACAAAATAACGCTTGAAAACATGAGTGTGAAAATCACCAATGATAATGCTGAAATTGGGCAGGAAGATGTCATTGATCCTACAAAGGATATGACTATGAGAGTAGATTTTATTATCCCAAATGATAGGACAGATATAAAGGCTGGAGATTATTTGGAAGTTATACTTCCTAGTTACTTAGATTTTTCTAATTTACAAAAAACAGAAATTAAAATGAAAATCACTGGTGGAAGTGAAGTTGTCTTAGGAAATGTAACTGTATCTGGTAGTAGAGCAGTTTTAGTATTTACAGATGCTGTTGAAAACGAGGATTATTTGGAGAGGGGGGGCTGGTTCTCAGCTGGACTTTCATTTGATGAAAAAAAAGTTGAAACAGTTGAGGATAAAGTTGTGATTACTATTTTAGGTAATAACTTTACTATTTTAGTGAAGAAACCTATCGATACAGGTTACTTCTCATTGAATAAATCGGGAACAGCAGATATAGCTAATGCTGAAATCACATGGACAGTAACAGCTACTCCAAGTAAAATGGATAAGACTTATAATGGATACGTATTTATAGATACACTTCCTATGAATGTATCATTGATTGAGGATTCTTTTAAAATAAGCTCTTGTGAGCTTATTAAGGACGATTTGAAATTTGATAAGGATAAGGGAACTGTTGAATATGCATTTGGTGAAAATGTAACTGGTGTTCAAACTATAACCTATAAGACTAGGATTATTGATATAGCAAAATATAATAATAAGACTATAACAATTATAAACAATGCAAATTTGTCCAATGCAGATACCACTGTAAGTGCAACTGCTACAGTAAAAGTAACGCCCCAATTGATTTTAAAGAGTGGTGCATATAATGTCACAAACCACTCTGTAGATTGGACTATAAGAGTAAATTCAAGTAAAGCAAGACTTAAGGATGTTGTAGTTACAGATGTGCTTACATCGGATATGACTTTTGTAAATCTTAAAATTGGAAATACTGTATTGACCACTGATGATAAAAAACCACAGTATTATACTTTAGATGGGCAAACAGTAAAAATTCATCTAGGGAATATTGATAAACGTGTTGACATCAAACTAAATACAAAGCTAGATAACACAGTTAAATCAACTGTTCAAAATAAAGCAACTATTACATGGAACGATGAAGGCTCTAGTATTTCTGGAGGTAATATAGGAACAAGTGATATAGGCACAGGAGAAATAAACACTAATATAACATCAGGATTTATAGCAAAGAGTACAGATGGTAATTATAATTTTAAAAAGAATGAGATGCCTTGGAAGATAACTATTAACAAGGCTAATAAGGAAATTGAAAATGCAACAGTAGTTGAAGTATTTGCTTATAACAAGGATGAAGTGAGTGCAATTAATAATGCACCATATAAAACACTTTTTGGTAAGTATAAGAATGATACTATTAATTACAACCATAAGTATATAGAAGAATCACTTTCAATCAAAGGCTTAGTTGCAACAAAAATTGATGAAAGCACTGAGTTTACAATTAAAGGACAATACAAAGTGAAAACAGTACAATTAAGTTCTTCCATTGAAGCGCAGATTGTAGAAGTTTTTTTAGGAACCATAGATAGTATAGAAGAAGTAAGTTTAAAAACTAAGTATACTGATAAAAATGCTTATGGTGTAAATAATAAGCAGACTCAGTATAGTATGAAAAATACTGCTTACCTGTATTACGGTGATGGTAATTCCAAATTATATAATTCTGCAACAGAAAAGCACTATAGATATATTTTAGATAAAGATTGTGAAGAACAATATAATTATGTTGACCGTACCATTACATGGAAGCTTTATTTGAATCATAATTCTTTAGATATTGAAGATGGAATTATAACCGAAACACTACCAAAATATTGGGATGTTGACGGTGATGATTTCTATGAGATTTATAAGGGCGGAGATGTTAGTCTTGGTAACGGAAATGCTACAATTAAGAAGGGCGAAAAGCTTACAGCAGATGAAGTTAATGCACTTATTAAAAATGTAGAAATTACAGATAACAATGATATAAAAACTATTAAATTGTCATTTAATAGTATAGGTGATAAATATGTATTTCTGATAAAGACAAAGCTTTCTGATGATGGAGCGGATAAACAGTTTAATAGTAATGATGCTGTTAACGTTACAAATACTGCAAGTATGAGTGGTAGCTCTATTATTGGAAATCAAGGAGATTATCAAACCGTAACAATATTAAATAGTCTTGTTTCAAAATCTGGAGCATTAGATAAAGACAGCAATGGAAAATACACAGGTGATGCAACTTGGACAATAGATGTAAACAGAAATAGTATTAATTTACCTGTAGATGATTTGAACAAAGTTTATGTAATTGATAAACTTAATTCCTATCTAGAACCTAAAATGAATGGTAACAAATATGAAATTCATATGTGGGAGATTGAGTTAAATTCAGATGGAAGATTAAGTTTGGGTTCTGAAGTCGACCAGGATACTGTTCAGTCAGGAATTTCTTATGCAAATAAAGAATTAAGAATAAAACTTCCAAAAACAAATGGTTCTTATAGAATTGAAATGGTAACAAGAATCACAAGTGATACTGTGACGGAAATAAATAATTCAGCATCTTTAGAAGGCGTTAAAACAGAGATTGTTTCAAAGAATGAAAATGTTAAGATTGAATATGCTGATGGCGGTGCATGGGCAAACTTAGCAGGAAAAATTAACCTAACGAAGACAGCTGATAAGACTGGTTCAGTTCTTGAAGGAGCGGTATTTGGATTATATGAGCTTTCTGACGATGCAAAACCAGTAGAAACGCTTAAGTATACAAAGGTAACAGACAAACATGGAATGATTCATTTTGGACGCTTAAAATCTGGGAAGTATAAACTTGTTGAGATTACAGCACCGATTGGATATGAAATTGATAAGAACTCGGCAAGTAGAATAATTGACCTAGATACTTCAACAGATGATACGAGAGTCGTTAATTTAAACATAACAAACAAGACTCTTTTAAGAGCAGTTCAGATTTTAAAAACTGACGAGTTAGGAAAATCTCTTGCTGGTGCAGAGTTTACGTTATATAAAAATACCATAGCTGATAAAAATGTTGTAGTAATGGCACAAAGTGCAGTAAACGGTTCGGTTACTTTTAATAACGTTGCAATTGGACAATATTATATTGTGGAAACCAAGGCACCAACAGGATATTTAGCTGGAACGGTAGGAAATGTGATAAAGGCAGTTGTTGATAGAGACGGTAATGTTTCATACTTTACAGGTGAGAAATTTATGAACTTAGTAACAGGTATTCCAACTATAAAAAATATTGCGTACAAGGGTAATATCGTAATTTCTAAGGTGGATAAGGCTGGAAACCCTTTAAAAGGTGCAGAATTCACACTTTATGATGAAAATAAAAAGGCTGTTGGGACTGCTGTATCACAAGGAGATAATGCAATAGCTAAGTTTGAAAATGTTAGATTAGGGAATTACACAATAAAGGAAACCGTAGCTCCTTCAGGTTACATTGCTAGCAATGAAGTGATAAACATTGTAGAAAAAGACTTTATTAAGAATAATGTAATACTTAATTTGACTGTAGAAAATGAAAAACGTCCAAGTAACCCTGAAGATAAGCCAACAGAAGAAATTCCAGAGGAGGAAACTCCATTATCACCTCCTATAAATGGGGGGGAAGGGATTGATGATGATAAGATACCATTATCACCATTAACAAAACCTACAAAATCTCCACAAACATCAGATAGTACGCCAAATATTATGTGGAGTCTAATTCTAGCAGCTGCAAGTGCAGCAGTACTATTAAAGAAAAAGCCTAGAAAAGATATGCAATAATAATTATATTTGAGTACAATACTACAAGAAAATGCAAAGCACCTATTATGGGTGCTTTGCATTTTTGCATACTCAATTGCAAAATATAGAGGGGTGTGTAAAAAACAAAAAATATATAATCTATTTAAACATATATTTCTCGCTTTTATTTCCTAATACTTTTTCTATGAATATACTTACCAGTTCAGGATCGAATTGAGTGCCTGCATTTTTATGTAATTCCTCTAGTGCTGCTATATCAGATAGGGCAATATGATAACTTCTCTCACTGGTCATAGCATCGTAAGCATCTGCTATTGATATAATTCTCGATACAAATGGTATTTTCTCTCCTTTAATTCCTTTTGGATAACCTTTACCATCCCATCTTTCATGGTGATATAATACATACTCTGCCATGTCGGACATGTCGTTTACTGTATTAAGTATTCTATATCCTACTTCTGGGTGACGTTTCATCTCTTTCCATTCGTCAGCTGTAAGTTTATCTGGTTTGTTGAGAATATTTTCATCAATAGCTATTTTACCTATGTCATGAAGTAAACCAACCGTTTCAAGTTCTGCAACTTCACTTTCATGAGCATAAAGAGCAATTCCCATTTTTTTGCAAAGTTCTGAAACTCTACGAGAGTGTTTTTCTTCTCGTTTGTTTTTCTCGCAAAGAGTATTTATTATAGCTCCAATTGTTTTTCCTCTCACACTTGGGCTTTCATAAAGTTTTTTCTTATACATATGATCTTCGGCCTTTTTAAAGATCTCAGATATAGGTTCATTCTCCGTATTCTTAGTCTCATAACCAAATGATATTGAAATACCAATAGAACCTACGATTTCATTTGATGCTAAGTTTTTAATGCGTTTCATTATTCGCTCTGCCTCAAAACTATCAGTTTTAGGTAAAATAATAACAAACTCATCTCCACCGAGTCTGGCAATTATATCATTTTCTCGACACCCGTTTGTAATTGTTTTAGCGACTTTCTTTATAAGTTCATCGCCCATTTCATGTCCAAATGAATCATTAATAAGTTTTAATCCATTAACATCCCCCATAGCAATAGTCAAAGGAAGGTTTTCCTTTTTATCAAGTCTCACTAATTCTTCTTCATAGAATCGGCGATTGTACAAGCCAGTTAGTTGATCATGATAACTCAGATATAAAATTTCATTTCGCTTTTCCTGCTTTTCTGTAACATCTCTAAAAACTAATACTGCGCCAACGATTTCACCGCTTTCTTCCATTATAGGTGCGGCACTATCTTCGATAGGAATATGATTACCATCTTTTGAAATTAATATAGTGTGGTTAGCTAATTCTAGGGTTTTTCCACTTCCAAGCACTTTCTTCACAATATTTTCTCTTGGTTCTTTAGTGTACTCATCTATAATATTAAAAACATCTATAAACAATTTTTCTCTTGCTTCTTCTTGAGTAAAACCAGTTAATAATTCTCCAACTTTATTTAAAAACACAATTTTCCCTTCATTATCAGTGGAAATAACTCCATCTCCTACTGATAATAATGTCGTTTCTAAAAGCTTTTTCTCATTTGATAAAGCTAATTCTAAGCGTTTGCGCTCAGTTATGTCCTCAACAATGCCAACGCCACCAGTAATAACTTTACCTTGCAATAATATCGGAGCAAAGATAACTCTAATAGGAGTTATCTTGTCAGCGGTAATAGATTTGTAGTCACCCTCATATGTTGAGACTTTACCTTGCAGTGTTTGATGCATTGCATTAGTAATCATTTCATC
>DAMDCT010000029.1:21145-27142 GCA_032091455.1 Oscillospiraceae bacterium
AGATTAAGAATATTAAGGCCGATAAGATCTTTACTTGAAGATCCGATTATTTTAATAAAGTTTTCATTGCAATCAGTTATAATCCCATTACTATTAAAGTGAAGTACACCAAGAGGTGTATGGTTAAAAATCATTCGGTATTTTTCCTCACTTGCCTTTAGTTCCTCTTCCACCTGTTTTCGCCGTGTAATGTCCAATATAGCGCCAATCATTCCTGTAACATCTCCATGAGAGTTAGTAATAGTAGCCTTGTGAAAAATAACATCATGTGAATTATTATTCTTGTCTTTGACCTTAGTTTCGTAAACTTGTACTCCAGTTTGCTTGAATAACTCCATGTCCTTATTGTGGTATATATTAGCCAATTCAGCTGGATTGATGTCAAAAACAGTTTTACCTATAAATTCATTCTTATCTATGCCAAAAAAGTTTTGAAAGGCGGTATTACATCCTAAGTATCTACCATCAACATCTTTGTGAAATAATGGTGTAGGAATAGCATTTAATAATGTGAAAAAAAAGGATTCGTTATCCTGCATCTTTTCGTTTAGTCGCTTGCGCTCTGTGATGTCACAATAAGTTCCTGTTGCAATGAGTGGTTTATCATCTGCATCCCATGATATAACTTTACCTCTATCTTGTATCCAAATAAAGCAACCATCTTTATTCTTCATTCGATACTCAGCAACAAAGCTAATTATTTCACTTGATAAAATCCTATCAAATTGTGTTTTAGCATCTTTTAAATCTTCTGGATGTATGTAATTAAGCCAACTATTCATACTTACTGATGTTTTATCAAACATATTATTGCCTTTTTCGTCCAATAGTTCATTTATTGAAATTTCTCCAGTCTGAATGTTCCATTTCCATGTTCCGGTATTTGTTTGATTAATAATATCAGTAATTGTTTTTTTATTTGTTGTAAGGTCTTCTTGATTTTCATTCTTATAAAGCTCACTTGATTTTGAGAGTAATACTTGATTATCATAAAAATCACTATTTTCTTTAGTAATATCATCATAAAACATTACAAAATAATATTTTTGAGGTGAATATATAGTTACTTGGAAATAGCGTTGTAAAAGTTTTGAATAACACTGGAATTCTTTTCTGCCTCCATTCATAGCTATCTCACCACAAAGATTTATGTCTTCAAATTGAAATAAGTTAATTGTAGGAGGTATTTCGCTTATTTTTTTACCAATTATGTCATATCGATTTATACCTGTCAGCGTTTTGAAGGCCGCATTTACTTCAACAAATTCATAATCACAAGGAACACCATTTTCATCACATATTATTTTTTGATAAGAATATCCTATGGGTGACTCTTCAATTAACTGTTTGTAAAAATCGACATTCATACAATATTATCCTCCAATACGTTTTCTGTAATTAACCAATTCTTTAAATTCATTAGGTTATTTATATTTTGACTATTAAGAATATTATACCATTTATTATACTTTTTTGAAATAAAATATCTCATTTTTTTTTATTAACTAGGGGTACAGTCTAATTAATGTATTTATTACTATTATAAATATTAAGTAACTTCATATAATATCATCTAACTATATTATATTTCGGCATATATTTTAGTTTGCTTAGCAGTTACAATACTTATACCTTTTATAAAATAACCCGATAAACTTTAACTTTTGTGAAGCTATTTAGAATATAGTATTTATGTTTATGATTATGTAAGAATAAACAAAATTTGTGTACGGTTTAATGGATAATATAAGAACATGAGGGTAAATAATTAATAAAAAATGGATAAATAATAAAACCGACAAAATTGTCGGTTTTATTATTTATCTTCAGTTTATATGTTTTTATTAATTAAGTGTAACTGTGAATAAGTTTTGCAATCCATTTTCTCAAGCACATTTAAATCAAAATGACAATTACATGCTTATATAACTTAAAATATTATTATAATTTTTTCTCGTGTTCCACCTATGGCCGTTTGCTTTAGACCTTGACATTTTCTTTAACTTCCAAGAAATATGTATCTGGAATATTTGGATTGAATACTTCATTACACCAAATAACCATAATTAAATCATCGTCACCTACATTTTCAATAGAATGAGTATATCCAATTGGAACGTTAATAACCTCTGATTTTTCTCCTGCTACGGGATAGTCTATAATTGAATTTTCTAGAACTTTTCTAAAATGAATAAGACCGGTTCCTTGAACAACTAAAAATTTTTCAATTTTTGTATTGTGCCAATGATTTCCTCTTACTGCTCCTGGTTTAGTTTTGCATACAGATATTTGACCAAATTGAGTAGACTTAATGAACTCGGAAAATGATCCTCTGTCATCATATTTGCAATTTAATGGGTATGCGAAATCATTTTCGGGCAGATAGGTGAGGTAGGTGCTATAAAGATACTTATCTAGGTTGTTATCAAAAGATGGAATTGCCAATATATCTTGATTGCGTTTAAAAGAGTATAGTTTATCAACAATATATCCTAGCTTTGTTGAAAACACTTCTGGAATGATGCAATATTTATTTTCACCATATGTTGGGTTATTATCAAATGCTCGTAAAAATTCATCTATTACGTTATCAATATATGTTAGATTTATTTCTTGTTCTTTATCATGTATATTTATGTCCAGACCTCGCGAAATATGATAACATAATGTAGAAATGACTGAATTGTAGTTTGGCTTGCACCATTTCCCAAAAATATTAGGTAGCCGATAAACGTATGCATTAGTACCTGTTTCCTTTGCGTAATCAAATACAAGTTCTTCAATGACTTGTTTGCTTTTACCAAGAGGTCTATCAAGCTGCGAATCAATAGAAGATGGCACTACTATAGGGCAAATATTATTATATCGTTTAAGCTTTTTTATAATTAACTCTGTAAACTGAGAGTTGCCTATCCAAAAACTTTCTGCATTTGGTGTGTGGTTTATACTAGCAAGATGAAAAATAAAATCACACTCTTTTAAATAATAATTTAACTTTTTCTTAGGACTGTCACCATCATATTCCCAAATGGTATGATTGCTTTCTTTTAGCTTTGCTATGAGGTTATTTCCAATAAAATCGTTTGCACCAGTAACTAAAATATTCATTATGCGTCCCTCCAATTGGTAAGTTCCTCTTTTATAAAATTAAGCGACAATAATTTTTGAACTATTTGTTCAACGGAAACCCTATTTGTATTATTTAAGCATATTACTTAATAAATTAAAGTTATTTATCACCCTCCACAAAGTATTTGCCATAGTTTAAGTCTTTTTTGTCAGCCTGAACTCTATAAAAGTCATCCATATCATCCTTGTTTTTTTCATTTCGAGAAGACACTTTAATTCCTTAAATGTCTGGTTTCATTAATTGCTTAGGAATTTATATGTAAACAACCAATCAACATCATTGCTTAATTAATTTAGTTTTTAATAAATCCAATTAATGATACATATGTTTTTTTAGCAATTTATATTCTTATAATAATAGTATTTTGACATTAGTCTATATGTTTTATAATTAAGTTTTAACAAAGAAAGCAGCTAAACGTTTCTGCTGTTTAAGCAAAGAGTTTAGCTGCTTTCTTTGTTATGGAAGATGTTTTTGCGATAATATGTTATTGGTAACTAGATAATATTTGTTAAAACTATTTGACGCAAACTATTTCATCGCCCTCTTTTAGTCCACTTATAACCTCAATTAAAGTATCAGTTTTTAATCCTACTTGAATAGGAACTTCGCGTTTGACCTTTTCGTCTAAAACATACACTGATGCATTGTTTTCTTTTAGCTGTTGAATACAGGCTAAAGGTATTACTAATACATTTTTTCTGCTAGCTGTTATGCAATTGAAATGATAGCGATCTCCATATTGCATTTTAGGGGCGGGTTTGTCAAAATATAATAGGTACTTAAAAAGATTAGTAGGTTCTTCAGTATTTTCAAATGTAGAATTACTAGATTTCATTGTGACCGGATATTCTTTTTCATTTATCATAACTGTCGCTTTTAGATTTTCACGCAAATTTTTATTATCTTCATTAGTAACAATTGTAAGAGAAGATGTATCAAAAATAGTTGCAATAATATTATCGGATGATATTATATCACCAATTTTATATACAGATTCCTGAATATTTCCTGCAATTGCATATGATCCACCCGAAATGGAATTGCTAGCTTTTAATCTAAATTCATCGCGCAACATAATCTTACCATTTATTGGTGAACGTAACCTTGAATCTTCGACGGCTTTTTCTAGTTTACTTACAAAAATATTTTTCTTTTGAATATCAGTATTAATTTGTCGTAAGTCCTCATTTTTTTCTTCTGATTTATTCAAAAGCTCATTATATTGAGATTCAGCTTTTTCATAATATAACTTTGCAGTTTCAAGAACTAATTCATCGTCTTTGTCATATGGGTTTAGTCGATTTTTATAATCAAAATAAGTACGTTTTTTCTCTTGAACTGCTATTTTTGCATTTAATGTGTCATACTTTAAAGCTTCATCAATCTTTTCTAATAGTAAAGACTGACGTTCCATTAGACGATTTAAATCAATAGTCGCAAGCTCCAAATTGTATTTTTCATTCTCTGCATCAATCTCTGCTATAATATCCCCCTTGTTTACTTTTAATCCAATTTCGTTATTTAAGTAGGTAAGTTTACCACCGCTGTTTTGAAATCTTAAATTAGCAGCAGTATTTGGAATTGCAGCGCATATACCCGATAATGAAATTGCAATATTGCCTCTTTTTACAATAGCAGTAGAGTAATCTGTTTCTTTAGGCTGTATAAGAGGGGGCTTCATTGGCTTTTCTTTTTCATGAAATATAAATGAACAACCCATAAAAGAAATGCTAATAACAATAATTGAAGCCATAACTATGGTATTTTTATATGGAATTTTCATTTTACCATCTCCAATATATTATTTTATTAATATATAATATATTATAACACTTATGTTTAAGTTTTACAATTGTAACATATTTAAATAACGGTATATCAAAATTGAAAGTGAGTTTAGTTTATTTACTTAGTTTACCTGTAGAATACCGAATAGCCAATTTGGGCGTTAGTAATGATTTTTCCACATTAACAATCATCAACCCAATAACTTTATCCTTGGGCTTTAATAAAATTGATAAACTTATAATCATCTTCGCCAAATACAACAATACAGGTGTAATTCTAAAAAGAATTAGTATTATATCAATATATTTATTATTATGAGTGGTTGTTAATAATAAACTAATAATATATTAATTATGTGATACATTATTGTAGAAAAATTATTACTATGTTATAATTAATTCAAACATGGCAAGTTTATAATGTAAAACCTAAATATTTCAATAATAGTATACATATTTGTACGGTTAAAAATTAAAAGTTGCTATAAAGTCAAATATCTTAAAAGGGGAGAATTAAATTGGGAGATGTTTTTTTAGAGCAAATTGTAAAAAAACAAGATACTGTAAAGGATAAAATAGCCAAGGCATTTATATTGTTAGGTGGTTTATTAATTTTTGTAGTTGCATTTATGTTTGTTTGGAGTCAGTTTTTTGGACCTATTGCATTTTTGATTGCAGTGGGTGGAATTTATTTTGCATGGTTCCTTATAACTGGACTTAATTTAGAGTTTGAATATATTTTTACAAACGGTGAAATTGATATTGATAGAATAAGTGCCAAGAGAAAACGTAAACGTATCACTACTGTTAAAGTTTCATCATTCGAAAGCTTTGAACTTTATGATCATGAAAAATATAAATCACAAAAATTTGATGTTAGAATTAATGCAGGCATTAGTATTTTTGCTGAGGGAACTTATTGCGCAGTATATAAAGGTAAGGACGGACAAAAGTGTATTCTTACATTTAATCCAAGTGAAAGAATGTTAGATGCAATAAATTCAAAGTACAGACGAAAGGCTTATAGAAATTAATGATTAAAACAGGAATCGATTTAGTAGAAGTAAAACGAATAGA
>DAMDCT010000030.1:0-10032 GCA_032091455.1 Oscillospiraceae bacterium
TTCAGAATTTAAAACTCCGGCTGAAGCATTAGCTTCCCTAACCAATAGAACTGTTGAAAGCATAACTACTGAAAAGGCAAATGCCGGAAAAACTTATGGAACAATTGCAAAAGATGCAGGAAAACTAGAAGAATTTAAAAAGGAAAATCTAGAAATCAAAAAAGATATTCTAGCGCAAAAGGTTAAGGATGGAAAAATGACACAAGCACAAGCTGATGCCATTATCAAAAAATTACAAGATAATCAAGCAACATGTGACGGAACAGGTTCTGCTAAAATAGGTAAGAGCATGGGAGCTGGATTTGGTCAAGGTCAAGGAAAAGGACAAGGACGTGGCCAAGGTGGCGGTCGTGGATTAGGTAATGGTTCTTGTGTAACTCAATAGTATTATTTCTCGATAAAACATAAAATTAATAAGTCCCCTTGCAATTAAATTGCAAGGGGACTTATTGTTAATATTTTTCTACATTTTCATTAGTAACACGAGCATAAACCAGTTGAGCATCCTTTGGTTTGTCTTCACTGATAGTTACTGCTTTTATAAAAAGATTTTCTGCATCGGTAAACTTAGATTTATCAGAGCTATACATTGTTGCAAGTATATCACCCTCATGCACCTTTGAACCCACTTTTGCTTTTAGTATTATGCCTGCACTAAAGTCAATAGAACTTTCCTTAGTTTCACGTCCAGCACCAAGAATAACAGAAGATATTCCGCATTGCTCGGTTTCCATATGTGTTACATAACCTGCTTTAGTCGCCTTAACATCATACGAATATGGTGCTTTTGCAAAATTATCTGTATTTTCAATAACACTAGTGTCACCACCTTGTGCTTTTACCATTGCCATTAACCTGTCTAATGCAGTGCCGTCTGCAATAACTTTTTTAACCATTTGCTCGCATTCTTCCATACTGCCTTTTTTTGCAAGAAACAGCATATTTGCAGCTAAGCCTATACATACTTTTGTTAAATCTTCTGGGCCTTTGCCCTCCAGCGTGTTGATTGCCTCAATTACTTCAAGTGAATTACCAATTGCATTTCCAAGTGGTATATCCATGTTTGTAATAAGAGCAATTGTATGTCTACCAACATTCTCACCAATAGATACCATTGCTTGAGCTAACTTAATGGAATCATCGAGTGTTTTCATAAATGCACCACTACCCGTTTTAACATCGAGCAGAATGCAATCAGAACCTGCAGCAATTTTTTTACTCATTATACTTGCCGCAATTAGAGGTATGCTTTCGATTGTTGCAGTTACATCACGCAATGCATATAGTTTTTTATCAGCTGGTGCAAGGTTTCCAGACTGTCCTATTACACTGAGCCCAGCCTCATTTACTACCTTAAAAAATGCATCCCTATCTAGAGAAGTTTGAAAGTTTGGAATTGATTCAAGTTTATCGACTGTTCCTCCAGTATGTCCAAGCCCTCTGCCAGACATTTTGGCAACTTTAACACCGCATGCCGCAACTATTGGAGCAACCACAAGAGTCGTTTTGTCGCCTACTCCTCCTGTACTATGTTTATCAACCTTAATTCCATCAATTGCAGATAAATCCACCATGTCGCCTGACTTTGCCATAAAGCTTGTAAGTGTTGCCGTTTCTTGGTCATTCATTCCATTAAAATAAATAGCCATAAGAAGTGCTGACATCTGATAATCTGGAATAGATCCATCTGTATACCCATTCACAACAAATTGAATTTCCTCATTGGAAAGAACGTTTCCATTCCTTTTATTCATTATTACATCATACATTCTCATTATAGTTATCCTCTTATCTTTTTTTTAATAAATTACTATTTATCTTCCGCCCTTATCATATGGCTGTCCTGACGCCTTAGGTGCTTGAGATTTTCTAGAAGAAAACGCCAAAACTATCAAAGTTGCAATATAAGGTACCATTTTGTATATTTCATTTGAAATCGGCAAATCTCTAACAAAAGGAATACTAGAATAAGCAGAAGCAAGTGTTTTCATAACACCAAAAAATAGTGCTGAATAGAATATTCTCCATGGTTTCCATTGACCAAAAATCAAAACAGCAAGTGCTAGGAAACCATATCCAGCAACAGTTGCATTAAAGTTTGTGGATGTAGGAACAACGAAAACTAATCCACCAATACCTCCAAGCATACCAGAAATCATTACACCAGCATAACGTATTTTATACACGTTTATACCAACTGAGTCTGCTGCTTGTGGATGTTCACCACATGCACGAAGTCTTAATCCAAACTTTGTTTTGAAAAGCACAATTGAGGAAATAACTAATATTAGAAAACCAATATAAGTAGTTATATATGCATTTTGGAATAACATTGGACCAATCACAGGTATATCACCTAGTACTGGAACTTTTTCAATATGAAATTGATCATCAAACTCAATTTGTTGTATTCCATGAACCATTCTTGCAATAAATATTGCAAATGCAGGTGCAAACAAATTAAGTGCAGTACCGCTTATAACTTGATCTGCTTTCATGTTAATTGAAGCATAAGCATGCAATAGTGAGAATATAATTCCTGTTAACCCCGCTACAAGGATTGCAAGTAGAAGAATTAATTGACCGCTTATTGTATCTTGAAATATACTTATAAACGCAATGCTTGTAAACGCACCCATAACCATTATTCCCTCAAGTGCAATATTTACAACACCACTTCTCTCACAAAACATACCGCCGAGCGCAACGATTAGTAGGGGAATTGCAAAAAACATTGTTTGTTGAACTAAAAAGAATATAGAATCCATTATTCTTTACCCCCTTCAACATCTCCTGTATATAACTTCTGAGAATTATCTACATCTAATAATGCTTGCCTCTTGTCTTTGTTTTTTCTTACAACTTTAGCTATTAAACTCTTAAATAATAATGAAAATGCACTGAAGTAAATAATTGACGCAATAATAATATCAATTATTTCAGGCACGAAATCATAAAATTGTAGGTTTATTCCGCCAACTGTAATATGTGCAATAAATAATCCTGCAACTAAAATGCCTATTGGATTTGAAAGTCCAAGTAAAGCAACTGGTATACCATTGAATCCCTCTACAGCAAGAATATCAAGTACTTGCAAGTACTTTCCTGATCCTGCAAGGAATAAAAGAGCTCCACCAAGACCAGCCAATGCACCAGAAATTATCATTGATAAAACAATATTCCTCTTAGAATTAATTCCTGCATATTTACTAGCTAATGGATTATGTCCACACGCTTTTAATTCATATCCAAAAGTTGTTTTGTTTAAAATAATATAAATAATTATTACTGCTAAAACAGCAATAAAAATTCCAGCATTCATACTATTAAAGTTAAACAGTTTATCAAGTCCTAGCTTTGGTATGTTTGCAGTTTCAGCAGTTGGGAGTGATTGATTTTTTAATGAATCATATATTGTGTTTACAACAAGTAGGTTTACAAGATACATGCCAATATAGTTCATCATTATTGATGAAATTACTTCATGTACATTGGCATATGCCTTTAACACTCCCGGTACTATTCCCCATATTCCACCTGCTATGATTCCGGCTAGTAATGCGAATATCCATTGTGCCGGGCCTAAAGCTGTGAATTTTACACCAACATAAACTGCTGCATATGCGCCAACCATAAATTGCCCTGCTGCACCAATGTTGAACAAACCTGTTTTAAATGCAAATCCAACAGAAAGTCCTGTCATTATAATAGGTGTTGCATAATACCAAACTTGTCCTATACCTGTTAACCCCTCTGTAAATCCGCCCAATAATATTGTGAAAAAAGCAGGAATTGCCTGTGATGGATTACTTATTAAAAGAATAATTAGACCAAAAAATAATCCAACAATTATTGCAAGCAAAGAGGCAAAAAAGCTAGTAAATCCAGCACTCTGCGTAAGATTTTTCAATTTTTCTTTCATACTTCCTCACTCCTTTTTGAGCCTGCCATATAAAGCCCTAGCTCTTTTACTGTAACTTCTTTTGGATTTAAGTTTGCAACTATTTCGCCCTCATACATAACAAGTATTCGGTCGCTTACATCCATTACTTCATCAAGTTCAAGTGATACAAGTAGTACTGCTTTACCTTGATCTCTTTGTGCAACAAGCTGTTTATGAATATATTCAATAGCTCCAACATCCAGCCCACGGGTTGGTTGAACTGCTATTAAAAGTTCAGGATTTCTATCAATTTCACGAGCTAATATTGCTTTTTGTTGATTTCCACCTGACATACTTCTTACTGTTGTTGTTTTTCCTTGTCCGCTTCTAATATCATACTTTTCTATAAGCATATCTGAATAAGTATCAATATTTTCAAACAATAAAAAACCGTTTTTCTGGCAATCTCTTGTAAAGTATGATTGAAGAATAAGGTTTTCTGCAAGAGTATAATCTAACACAAGTCCATATTTATGCCTATCTTCAGGTATATGAGCTATACCACTAGTTGTACGTTTTCTAATAGTTTGACTAGTTATATCATTATTGTTTAGTAAAACGTGTCCACTGTTTATTTTTTCAATTCCTGTAAGTGCATAAACAAGCTCTGACTGTCCATTGCCATCAATACCTGCAATACAAACTATTTCACCTTTTTTTACTTCAAAACTCACATTGTTTACAGATGGTTTTGAAGAATTTTTAGACTGAACTACAAGATTTGAAACTTTTAAAGTTACATCACCGATGTTCTGTTCTCCCTTGTCAACAGTTAGATTTACATGTCGACCAACCATCATGTCAGACATTTCTTCTTTTGAAGTTGAAGCAACATCAACTGTCGCAATATATTTTCCCTTACGCAAAACTGTGCAACGATTAGCAACTTCTTTAATTTCATTTAACTTATGAGTAATAAATACAATAGATTTACCCTCTGAAACAAGATCACGCATAATTTTCATAAGATCATCAATTTCTTGAGGAGTTAAAACAGCAGTTGGCTCATCAAATATTAAAATACTGTTATCTTTATAAAGCATTTTTAGTATTTCGACACGCTGTTGCATTCCAACTGTTATATCTGAAATAAGCGCATCTGGATCAATCTTAAGCTTGTATCTTTCACTTAATTCCATAACCTTTTCTTTTGCTTGATCCATTCTTAGAAATCCACCTTTTGTGGATTCAACGCCTAAAACAATGTTTTCTAAAACAGTAAAGTTATGAACTAACTTAAAATGCTGGTGTACCATTCCTATTCCTAATCTATTTGCATCATTTGGATTATTTATTTTTTCTTCATTGCCATTTATCTTTATTACGCCATTTTCAGCCTGATAAAGCCCAAAAAGCACACTCATTAATGTCGATTTACCTGCTCCATTTTCACCGAGAAGGGCATGAATTTCCCCTTTTTTAACTTGGAGAGTAACATTATCATTTGCTATGATACCCGGAAACTCTTTTGTAATATTGAGCATCTCAATAATGTATTGCATAATTTTTCTCCGTTCTGCCATTTTTGTGGCAAGAGTTTAGTATTTCATATCCAGTGTTAAAATTCGTTGTACTTATTATAATCAATTTTAGTTTAAATTCTATTAAATTTGGTTTTATATTATCATAAAAAACTTTTCTAAAATTTCAAAGAGGTGCTATTATAGCACCCCCTTAAAATAAACACACTTTCATTCATGTGTACGTTTGTACTTGTGGACAGAAGTGCAAACTAATTTAATGTAACTTTAGTAATCTCTACTGGAATTCCTTTAACGTCTTTTGCATCTGTATCCTTCTTAAGAGTTATTTCTCCAGCAACAAGTTTTGCAAATATTGCATCATAAGCTGCTTTGTCAAATTTCTCAAATTTAGAAGTTTTCATTGGAAGTCCAACGCCTTCAACTTTAGCATCAAGAACTACACTCTTTCCACCTTCGAATTTATTAGCATAATAATTAGCTAGAGAATCATAAACTGATTTACCTAAATTTTTCATTGCAGATGTAATAACTGATTTTGATTCAGATGCTTGGTCAACGTCAACACCAATTACTTTTTTCTTTGCAATATCAGCAGCTTTCATTACTGAGTTACCAACAGAACCACCACAAGCAAATATTACTTCTGTGCCATCTGCATACCAAGATGCTGCTTTTGTTTGGTTTTCTGGAGAAGCATCAAAGTTACCAACATAAGTATATTTTACATCAACATCGCCTTTTTTTAGTCCCATCTCTTTTGCTGCAGCATCAACGCCTTGAACGAAGCCATAACCATATCTAACAACAGCAGGAACAGCTATTCCGCCCATGAATCCTAATTTTTTGTACCCGTCTTTTACAGCTGCATAACCAGCTAAGAAACCAGCTTGTTCTTCAGCATAAAAAATTGATTCTGTATTTGCTTCAATTTTTACTTTTGTGTAATCCCCAGGGTTTGGTATACCATCAACAAGTATAAACTTTACATCTGGGTATTGAGTTTGAGCAGTGAATATTGGTTTTTCAAATAAAAATCCTGGACATACAACAACTTTTGCACCAGCCTTGATAGCTTGGTCAATAGAACTTAAGTATGCATCATCTGATTTTTCAGCAGGTTTATAGTATTTGTAAGATTTTTTGTTTTCTTTAGCGTACTTTTCAAGACCTTCCCAAGTACCCTGATTAAAAGATTTGTCATTAATAGTTCCAACGTCTGTGATAAGTGCTAGTTCTTTTGTTTTGCTTCCACCGGTACAAGCAGTTAACGACCCTGCTGCACCAACAAGTAATGTAGTTGCGATTAAAATGCTAAGTAATTTTTTCATGCGTCTTCCTCCTATGTCCGAATTAACTTCGGAATACTGTAATTGTATTATAACTCTATTAAACAAAAAAAGCAATGGAGTTTTTAAAAAAATTAGTTAAATTAACTCAAATAATGGAAATATATTCATGGAGTTAATATATCAATCCTAAATTAAGCTTTTAGGTCCAAATCCAAAAGGAAGTAATTCCTCAAGTGTATTAATTACATATTCACTATTTGACTTTGCCATAACTACTTTAAACTCTTTTGGGTTGCAAAACTCCATCATAACCTGTCTACAAACACCGCAAGGATAACAATAATCAGGATTATAATCTTTTTTATCTAGATAACCACCAACTATCGCAATTGCTTCAAATTGTGTTTCCCCCTCAGATACAGCAGTAAAAAATGCAGTTCTTTCAGCACAATTTGTAGGGGAATATGAAGCTGACTCAATGTTGCACCCTTTATAAATCTTTCCTGACTTTGTCAAAAGTGCTGCTCCAACCTTAAAGTTTGAATAAGGTGTATATGCCATTCTTTGTGCCTCTAAAGCCTTTTCTATTAACAATTTTACGTCCATAATACAAAACTCCCTATTCATTATTAGCTTAAAGTGAAATTTCTTTCTTAAAGCTTTCGCCCGCAAGCTTTTCATCAATGTTAAATATATCTAATATTGTTGCAGCAATATCAGAAAAGCTCTTTCTAGTGCCTAAATCTACTCCACTTTTGATAGCTTTACCATAAGCTAACATTGGCGCATATTCACGTGAATGGTCTGTACTTGGTGTTGCGGGATCACAGCCATGGTCAGCCGTTATTATTAAAACATCATCTGATTTCATATTTGACATGAATTGAGCTAACTGAACATCAAACTCAGTCGCTGCATTAGCATAACCATCAACATCATTTCTGTGTCCATAAACCATATCAAAATCTACAAGATTGACAAAGCATAGCCCATTAAAATCCTTATCCAATAACTTTATTGTTTGTTCCATACCATCAGTATTATTTTTTATTCTGTGAGTTTCATCAATCCCTTTGCCAGCAAAAATATCATATATTTTGCCCACACCAATTGTATCTACTCCATTTTGTTGTAATAAGTCAAGCATTGTAGTGCTTGGTGGAAGAAGTGAATAATCATGACGATTTGAAGTTCTCTTAAAATCACCAGCATCACCGACAAACGGTCTTGCAATAACTCTACCAACTCCATGTTCTCCACTTAAAATATCTCTTGCTATTTTGCAGTAATCATATAACTGTTCAATTGAAACAATTGCTTCATTTGCGGCAATTTGGAATACGCTATCAGCTGAAGTATACACAATTAATTTACCTGTTTTCATATGTTCATCGCCAAAGTCATCTAAAACCTTTGTTCCTGAATAAGGCAAATTACAGAGAACACCATGACCAGTTTGTTTTTCAAACTCAGCTATTACTTCTTCTGGAAAACCATTTGGATATGTTGGTAGCGGCTCATTAGAAACAATTCCTGCAATTTCCCAATGTCCAATTGTAGTGTCCTTGCCTTTTGATACTTCTGCCATTCTTGCATAAGAAGCAAGTGGATTTTCTGATTTATCTTTACAATTTACGCCTTCGATATTAAAAAGCCCAAGACTTTGTAGATTTGGCGTATTATATTTTGCAGATTTTGCAATAGCACCGAGTGTGTTGCTACCAACATCACCATAGCTTTGCGCATCAGGAAGTTCGCCTATGCCATAACTATCCAAAACAATTAAAAATACTCTTTTAATAGACATAACAACCTACCTTTCAATTAAGCAATTTCTAAAGCAATCTCCATCATTTGAGTGAAACTCAATTGACGTTCTTCAGCAGTACAAGCTTCGCCAGTAAATGGGCAGTCAGAAATTGTACAAATACATAATGCGTTTTTGCCAGCTCTTGCTGCATTCATATATAAAGCTGCTGATTCCATTTCCACAGCAAGCACGTCCATCTTCTGCCATTGTTTCAAACTCATTGAGTCATCATAAAATGTATCTGATGAAAGTAAATTCCCTACAACAGCATCAATACCCATATTCTTTGCAACATTAACTGCTTTTTGCACAAGCTCAAAAGAAGCAATCGGTGCAAATGTTCCTGGTAAATTATATTGATGTGCAAAATTTGAGTTTGTGCAAGCACCCATTCCTACGACAACATCTCTAACTTTTAGCTTATCACTAATTGCACCAGCAGAACCAACTCTAATAATATTATCAACATCATAGAAATTGAACAATTCATAAGAATATATACCTATTGAAGGTATACCCATACCACTTGCCATAACAGAAACGCGTTTTCCTTTATATGTTCCGGTATATCCATTTACACCTCTAACTCCATTTACCAATACTGCATCCTCTAAAAAATTATCAGCAATAAATTTTGCTCTTAATGGATCTCCTGGCATTAAAACAGTTTTTGCAAAATCACCTGCTTTTGATGTAATATGTGGTGTTGGAATATTGTTACTCATAATGATTCTCCTCTTATTTTTATATAATTTTACTTGCTTTTAATATCCAGTTCCTTGCTCTGCATTTGCAATCTTTACTATTCTGCTTGTCCCAAGTCTTGCACAACCTAGATTTATAAAGTCTTTTGCATCATCAAGCGAGCTAATCCCACCTGCCGCTTTCATCTTAACATCTTTCCCGATATTCTCACTAAATAGCTTTATATCTTCCCTTGTTGCCCCTCCAGTAGAAAATCCTGTAGATGTTTTAATAAAATCTGCACCTGAGCTTGTTACTATTTCACACATTCTAATCTTCTCGTCTTCAGTTAAAAGGCAAGTTTCTATAATAACTTTCAATATTTTATTACCACATGTAGATTTAAGTTGCTTAATTTCATTTAGAATTGCATCATAGTTTTTATCTTTTAAGTCACCAATATTTATAACCATATCTATTTCATCAGCACCATTTGCTAACGCATCCTTAGTTTCACAAACCTTGACATTTGTTGTATTATAGCCGTTTGGGAACCCAATGACAGTACATATAGCCAATTTGTCGCCCACATAATCCTTTGCTCTTTTTACATAAGATGGTGGAATGCACACTGAAGCAACACTATACTTAATACCATCGTCACATATTTTTTTAATTTCCTCAAATGTAGCCGTTTGCAAAAGTAGTGTATGGTCTACGTGTTTTAATATATCTGATAATTCCATTATTAGACCTCCTATAATATCTTTCTTTATTTTATGACAAAGTTACACAAATTAAATAATTCGCCCATATTATTTG
>DAMDCT010000030.1:10042-16394 GCA_032091455.1 Oscillospiraceae bacterium
ATACTAATTATATTGTATCACTAAACAAATAATAGGTAAACACTAAAACCAAAAATAATTAGTATAAATATGGTAATAATAACTTGATTTATATATTCCTGTGTGTTATTATTTGTTATATTAATATAATTTTAAATAATATATTAAACTTAACCACTTGTATCAGTTATTTCACACTTATTATTTGTGATTAAAGGAAGTATTTAAATGAATAAAAATAGTTACATTAATCCAATATATATTATTATGAAAATATTTAAAATAATTAAACATAATTTTTTTTATAGTACAAATCTCACCAAGTTACAAAAACATGAATTTAAGAATACAATAATTGATAAAAATATTAAATCTATTTTTTTTATGTTAGTATTAGGATTTTTAATTCAATTAGCTAATGCCCTTTGCAATCCATATTCTTATAAATACAACTGCATAATGGAGTCCATTGACGCAGCTACTTATTATATGACTGCACTGATAATAGCTTATATTATTTTAGTTACTTTAATACTAAAGAAAGGAATAAAGCATTTTGTCTTCAAGAAGTATACAAATTTAAGTTTTTTAGTATTGTTTAGCCTAGTCATGCAAAAAAATATTGAATCAGAAGTAATAAATCATCTATCAATTTACAACTATATTATTTTGCTGATATTGCTATCTATTATACCTATTCTATCCTTCGGTGAAAGAATATTGCTAGCTGTTATAAATGTTACAATAACATGCTTTATTATATCATTAAATACTAATAGCCATGGTCTTATTCAAGTTGTAATTTGGGCTGGTGTAATTTCTGTTATAATTTCACAAAGAAATTATAACATTTTTATTAAATGTGAAAAATCAAATATTGAGCTAGTTACTTTAAGTGAAACTGATTCTTTAACAAAACTATTAAATAGAAGAGGTATTCGAAAAAAAATTCATATTTTATGGTCACAATGTATGCAAGATAATCAAAATATTTTCACATTAATGATTGATATTGATAACTTTAAATTATACAATGACACATTCGGGCATGTTAAAGGTGATGTTTGCCTAAATATAATATCGCGTAACATACAGGCAAATATTAATAATCAAAGTGATGTTGTTGGTAGATATGGCGGAGAGGAAATTCTAGTTATTCTAAGCAATATATCAGAAGAAAGTTGCATTGCTCTGGCTAGGAAAATTAAGAAAAATATTGAACTATTAGATATTGAATCCGGTATTGGCGCTATACATTCAACCGTTACTACAAGTATTGGAATACATGCTGTAATACCAAACGAAAACGTTACATTTAAGCAAACTGTAAATGCCGCAGATCAACAACTTTATCTTGCTAAGAAAAGCGGGCGCAACTGCATCGCATTCGACAACATAATATATAGATAAAAAATACTCCTTGCTTTTTTGCAAGAAGTATTTTTTATTAATGTATAGTATTTTATTTTAGATGAACCTTACTGATTAGTTTGCCAACGTGCAGAATCTTCACACATCTCATCAAGTTCGTGTGTTGCTTGCCATCCTAATAACTTAAGTGCCTTATCGGGATTTGCATAGCACTCGGCAATATCGCCTGGTCTACGAGGAGCAATTTTATATTCAATTTTTTTATTAGTTGCTTTTTCGTATGCCTTTACCATATCAAGTACAGAATAGCCCTTACCTGTTCCTAAATTATAATAGTCAATCCCATTTTGCTTTCTAATCACATTTACCGCTTTTAAATGTCCTAAACTTAAATCAACGACATGAATGTAATCACGAACACCTGTTCCATCTGGCGTATTGTAATCATCACCATATACATTAAGATATGGTAGTTTTCCTGCCCCAACTTGTGCAATATAAGGCATGAGATTATTTGGTATTCCATTTGGGTCTTCACCAATCAATCCACTTTTATGTGCTCCTATTGGATTGAAATATCTTAATACAGCAATACTCCATTCATTATCAGCAACATATAGATCCTTCAAAATTTGCTCAATCATTAATTTTGTTGCGCCATATGGGTTGGTAGTTGATAGTGGAAAGTCCTCAGTAATAGGCACTGATTTAGGTGTTCCGTAAACTGTTGCTGATGAACTAAACACAATTTTTTTAACATTATGTGCCACCATTACCTCACATAAATTAAAAGTTCCGGTAAGGTTGTTGTGATAATAAGCCAGTGGTTTAGAAACTGATTCACCAACCGCTTTAAATGCAGCAAAGTGGATTACCTCAGTAATATCATTTTCTTCAAATACCTTATCAAGTGCAGGCTTATCAAGTAAATCGACTTCATAAAATTTAAAGTCCTTACCTGTAATTTGTCTTATCCTATCCAACACCTGTGGTTTGCTGTTTGAAAAATTATCAACAATAATTATTTCTTCCCCCACATTTAATAGTTCTATGCTTGTGTGAGAACCAATGTAGCCTGCTCCTCCAGTAATTAGAATTGCCATTAATTATCTCCTCCTCTAAGTCGACTTTAATTGGTATTTATGATGTAAATTATTTTACGGTTTATTTATGACTTTGAGTATTTCTTTATAATATCATTCATTTCTACCATCTTATTCTCCATATCAAGAACAAGCTTTAGTTGTGTTCTTGCTCTGTCAAGATTATGATGTTCTCGATTAGTTTTATAGTAAGTATCTCCATTTATATAATCGCTTAAGAATCTAATTCCTTGCTCCAATGTAATAAGTTTAGAGGCAAATGCAAGATTATCGATTTCATTTTGAGTAAGAATTGTTTTTGTTTCACTCAAAAATCCCCTTGCATATTCGTCAAAAAGATTAATATCCATATATACCTTTGATACATCAGTTTCGTCTTCTGCACAACTACTTGCTCCAAATCTTATACTATCACCGAAATCAAACAATCCACATCCAGGCATAACAGTGTCAAGATCAAGCACACAAATTCCTTCACCTGTAATATTATCCATCATTATATTATTAAGTTTAGTATCATTATGTGTTACTCTAAATGGAATTTCACCAGTTTTCATTTGGTTTGTAATAACACTGCAATCACATTTTCTATCTACAATAAATTCAATTTCGTCCTTAACACCAGCTACTCTGCCCGCAACATCTTGCTCTACTGCTATTATAAATTTATCATATCTAGTCTGAGTATCATGGAAACCAGGTATTGTTTCAAAAAGCTCATCAACTGGAAAGTCTGATAACAATCGTTGAAACTTTCCAAATGCTTTAGCTGAATTATAAAACAAAGTAGGATTGCCAGCAGATTGATGTGCTGTTGCACCCTCAATGAATATGTATGATCGCCAAAAATTCCCCGCACTATCCTTGTATAAATTACTATTATCATTTGTTTTTATTATAGTCAAAGACTCTCTCTCAGGATCGCCACTGCTCTCAGTAATTTTTTTCTTAATATGACAAGTTATCTTCTCGATGTTTGACATTAACTCATAAGGATTTGCAAAAATATTTGTATTAATACTTTGTAAAATATATCTCTTTATTAAATCATTTTGCTTAAAGCTCACGCAATATGTTCCATTAATATAGCCTTGTTCAATTGATTTATACGTTTGAAATTCTCCCTCAAATTGAAAGTTATCAATTGCTTCCATAACCAAGTTATCAAGCATTTCTCCACAGCCTTTCAGGATAAGTTCCATTTTCAATTAAGTTTGAAATATAATCAACTATTCTTTGCTTATCATCGTGATAAGTAACTCCATACCACTTAGCATCAGTGTTTAGTACCTTTACATCACATTTATCTTCTCTTATTAATTCATCAACAACACATGGTAAAAGATATTCTGCTTTTAAGAGATTTTGCTTATTCACTTCAAAAAACGCATCAAATCTTTCTTCTATGCGTGCAAAAATGTCTGTTGAAAATCCCCAGAAGTTCATTGATACAGTGCTTTTACTATCAAGGTCAGTATATCCTGTTTCCTCTTCATAGAATTGGACTACACCATTGTTCTTCTCAATTTGTATACGCTCTGTTACCTTTGTTAAGTATCCCTCGCAATTAGTCTCGCAAACACCTCTTGCAACGTGTCCATTATCAGTCAATGTATTTTCAAGTACATATCCTGCCATACAATAATGTGCTTGACTATTATTTTCCTTTTGTTCTTTTAAAAACTCTGCAACAAGTTGAAATGATTTTTTCCCATAAAAATCGTCTGCATTTATTACTGCAAAATTTTCTTTAACTATATCAGCACATGCAAGCACGGCCTGTGCTGTTCCCCATGGTTTCGTTCTTTCCAATGGGGCATTTATATGACTTGGTATGTTCTCCTTTTTTTGAAATGCGTATTTAACTTCTACTTCTGAAGCAATTCTATTTCCTACAGTTTCTTTAAAAACTTGGAGATTTTCCTCTTTTATTATAAAAACTACCTTATTAAACCCCGCATTAATAGCATCATAAATAGAATAGTCAATTATAAACTCTCCATTTTTTCCCACTGGGTCTATTTGCTTTAAACCACCATATCGATTTCCCATACCAGCCGCCATTATAACTAAAGTCATATAAAAACCTACCCTCTTAATTTATTAACATAGAATTTCAACTTGAAATTACTAAGTTGTATATATAGTTTATCATCCTATTTTTCTATTTTCAATAGATATTAGCACTTAATAGAAAACAAGCAACACAGCAAAAACCAAATACAACAAAATTACAAAAAACAGTTAGCTTTTTATATTTAAACCTGTTACAATAATATAGTTATTTGAAATCAAATTTTTCTAAAGGAGAGTTTATTCTGAAATCCGAAAATAAAGGTATATTATATATGCTTGCTGCTTCAATTTTATGGAGTACTGGAGGACTATTGATTAAATACATACCACTTTCTTCAATAGCATTGTCTTCAATTAGAAGTTTAATTGGACTTACTGTGATAATTTTATTTAACTACAAGTCAAAAATTATAATTAATAGATCAGTTCTATTATCGGCATTTTGTCTTGCCTATACACTCACAAGCTTTGTTATTGCAAATCGTTATACAACTGCCGCAAGTGCAATTGTTTTGCAGTACTGCTCACCAATATGTATTGCGTTCTATTTGTTTTTATTATATAAGCGCAAGCCACAACGTAATGAAACCATTGCTCTTAGTGGAGCATTCGTGGGAATTCTGTTGTTTTTCTTCGGAAAATTTTCTGGTGGATCTTTGTTTGGAAACTTGCTTGCATTATCCGCTGGATTTTCCTTTGGAGGAATGTTTATAATAAATAGTAACAGTAACTGTGATACGTATTCCTCTTTAGTAATTGGGCAACTTATAACTTTCATAATTGGTTTTCCATTCTTATTTAGTCAAAGTTATAACCTAATGCCTTCTGCAATAATCGCACTAATTTTTCTTGGTGTATTCCAAGTTGGTGTTGCATATGTTTGCTTTTCAAAAGGAATAAAGCGAGTATCGCCACTTAGCGCAAATATTATTTGTATGATTGAGCCTGTTATTCGTCCCATATGGGTTTTCATATTCTTAGGAGAAGTACCTACTATAAATGCAATCATAGGTTCAGTTATTGTAATTTCATCAGTTGCTTTTTTGAACATAACACAAGCAAAGCAGATAAAAATCACATAAAAAATCCTCTCGTTTAACGAGAGGATTTAATAATTTAAGTTTTCATTGCTTCAAGTGCTGATAATTGCATTGCTCGCCTTGCTGGTAAGAAACCTGATATTAAGGCTACCAAAATCGCAAATAAAACTGCAAGTATAGCAAGCCACGGAGGTATCACTGAAAGTTTAGTTGGACCACCGCCCATCATCCCTCCACCTTTTCCACCGACCATATTAAGTAGCATTGACCCTCCATAACTCAAAACAAGTCCAACGGCACCACCAAATAGGCCAATAAATGCAGCTTCATACAAGAACATGCTCTTTATATCCTTTAGCTTACATCCAATAACTTTCATTATTCCTATTTCTCTTGTACGCTCATAAATAGACATTATCATTGTATTTGTAATACCAATTGCTGCAACTAACAGTGAAACAGAACCAATCCCCAATAATACAAGTTGTATCATGTCTGTTGATTTTCGATATTCTGTAATCCACTCAGCACTACTCCAAGCTTCATATCCCATCTTTTTTATTTCATTTGTTACTTTTATTGTATGGTCAAGGCTTTTAGTGAAAACTCTAATTTGATCATATGAGAATTTAGTTGCTTTTTTTGCAACAGGTGCGCCATCCATACTTTGTTGCGCTTTTTGTTCTTCTTTTTTAAGTTTTTTTGCGGTTTCCATGTCTATGTATACTGTTGAATCCTTTTCACTCATTCCCTGCTTTAATATACCTAAACTTTTCATATTAT
>DAMDCT010000030.1:16489-23555 GCA_032091455.1 Oscillospiraceae bacterium
CAGGTTGAGTAGAATCCCCACCTTGTTGCTTTTCACCATAGCTCCAATCAAAAGTAAACCTAAGTTTTGTTTTATCATCCATAGGATCAATTAATGCTGGTGGTCTTTCATTTTGTTCATCCATGCCACCCATACCGCCCATCATCATCCCGTCACGACTATCTCTTTTCTTTGGGTCATAAAAGCTATAAGCAACCTCTGATCCAAAAATACAATGAATTGTCTTTCCACTTGCATTACTTAAGCCTTCTAAAGTACCCTTATCAATTTTAAAGCCTAGTTTGTCAATGTATTTTGAATTAATTCCAACTATGTTTCCAGAACCAAAATACTTTCCTGCAACAAGTTTACCATTTAAACGAACTTCAGGAGAAACGGCAGTTACATTTTCAATTTGTTCAAGCTTGCCTACAAGTTCATCATCAAGTGTCCCACTTTGTTTTCCTGTCTTTTGGTCAAATCCAGGATTTACTGATATAGTAGTTAAGTCACTCATGTCTTTTATTGATTTATTAAATGATTCTTTAACTGCAATACCCAAAGAAATCATTATAACAATTGAGGCGACACCAATAACTACACCTAATACAGTAAGAACTGAACGAGTCTTGCGTCGTTTAAAGTTGCCAAAAGCTATGGAGACTATATCAATCTTCTTCATCTAGCATCAATTCCTTTTTTGCTTTAGATTTCTTCTTCAGTATAAGAAATGTAGGTACTCCTGCGCCTGCTAAAACAACTAATGAAATAATAATTGTCCATACAATTGGAAAGCCTTTTTTTGGTTTAACTAACTCGCCTGTATTTGGGTCAATTAATCCACCATCAGGGTTAATTCCACCACCATTGTCCATTGGCATGACATTTACAGAAATTTCAGTTCTTTGTTCTTGAGGTTCACCTTTTGAATTCTCATATTTCAAAACTATTACACCTTTTTGTTGACCTTCACCTTTAGGCATCAACGTACTGTCAAACGTGTCATTAAATCCTGCTGTAAGATTACCGACGTATAGATTGCCTCCATCAAGAGTGAAATCCCCTTCAACATTTACGGAGAAGTTATAGATAGTTGCTTTACCTTTATTAATGTATTGAAAGCTAAGTGGGATTGGCCCCATTGGTGAGTCAGCTGGTATATTTAAACCTGTAATATCCAAACGTTGCTCTTGACCAACTGCAAAAGCTATATTTTCCTGTGATTTAAAAGGTTTTGCACTATCATCCTCATATTCTAAATCAAGCAATACTGGGTACACCCCTGGTTCAACATCCTGTCTCGCCATAAGTTTAATTTTATTACTAACCGTTTTTTTAGCACCTAACTTTTCAATAAAAAACGAATTGCTACCTGCTACTGGGAAAAACACATCTCCCCCACTACCTTGGGTTCCAGCTGGAGCTGTTGATTGTGCAGATCCAAGAACTACTTTTATATTGCTTACACCAGTTTTTGAACTAGTATTTTGCAAAGTAAAATCAAGTGTTTGACCTGCCTTTATATCCTTTACATCTGTTGAGTAATTTGAAATAATTATTCTAGGAGTACCCGTAGTACCATCCGCACCATTATTAGCGTCTGCTGTACGTTTTACTTCTACATATACAACCTCTTTTGTTGTGTTAATAATGCCATCGCTACTTTTATATGAAACATCAAAGGTAACAGGATAGTTGCCTGTTAGGGTTGCAGAAGAAATATACATTGAAAATACTTTGCTTGAACTTGCTCCTGAACCTATACTATCTTCAGTTACAGGTTTAAAGTTTTCATAAAGAGTAAATCCAGGGGATCCCTCAATATTTAAAGACATACGCATATCGTAAACAGTGCTAGCTGTTGGGTTATATAACTTAACAGTAAGTTTTGCCTTATTTTCTTTCCCTATTTCTTTTTTATCAAGATTTGCAGTTGTTATATATGGTGCAGCATTTGATTTTCCCTGTACAGACACATTTATACTATCTACTTGATCTTCCATATCATCAGCAGAAAAAATCACATTTAGTTTATATGTACCATCTTTTACGAGCGGAGATACTCTTAATGAGGTGGCAATATTTTGGGAAGTACCAATATAAATATAACTAACATTTATCCAACCCGTAGAAGAATCGAAACTAAATAAATTAGTAGTGTCATCCTTTGCCTCAATCCTAATTCTTGCATTATTTGCGTATCTAGTACCTTTGTTTCCAATCTTAAAATTAAATGGAGATACCTCTCCTGCTGCTACTGAGGTTGTGCTGGTAGAGTATACGTATAGCTTTGGGGATGTGGTATCTGGTTTTAGTTCTGGCTTACCATCTGATGGAGTTACAACTGCATCATTTGCCGTTAAAGTTGTTGTATAATATTCACTGAAATTGTTTAATTTTATTCTTAACTTCAAAATTTTACCTAGTCCATCATATGCAGCAGGTATTGAAAAATCTGCATTACCTTTATTTAAAACACTTGTCTTTAAATTAGTCTGAGCTGTAAAACTAAAATTCGACGTCATGCATTCAATTGAACTGATAGTAACTGGATTTTCTTCATTATTCACAATATTAATTGGTAAAATAACGCTACCTTCTGTAAACGCTATCGAAGTCTTAAAGCTAACGCTCAGATTTGGTACTGCTGCACTTACGTTTATAGGGAATGCTGTTATAATTGCCATTGAAACAAGTAAAAAGCTAATTAAGTATGCTGCTATCTTTTTCATATGTATATGCTCTCCTTTATATCTTTATAAATTTTTACGCGCTTGCTTGTTCATTTTTCTGTTCTAATGTTACCGGTGAAGTAGGATTTTCATTTTCAACTATTTTTTCGACATTACCATCTAATACATGAATTATTCTGTTTGCATAATTTGCAATTGATGGATCATGGGTAACAATTACTAGGGTTTGATTGTTTTTCTTAGCAAGATTAATAATAATGGCCATTACTTCTAATGTTGTTTTTGAGTCAAGGTTTCCAGTAGGTTCATCAGCAAAAACAATTTTAGGTAATGCCACAAAAGCTCTGGCTATACCCACACGCTGTTGTTGTCCTCCACTCATTTCTGTTGGTTTATGATGTATATGAGTCCCAAGTCCTACTGACTCTAGCATTTGTTTCGCATTTTTCTTTCGTTCTTTTTTAGCAACTCCTGTGAATAATAACGGCATTGCAACATTGTCTAGCGCAGTCATGGTAGGCAATAAATTGTATGATTGAAAAACAAATCCGACATTTTCTTGTCTGAAAATCGCAAGTTGTTTTTCATTCAACTGGTCAATCTGTGTATCACCAATAATGATGCTTCCTCTAGTTGGCTTTTCAAGGCCTGCCATCATATTTAAAAGTGTTGATTTACCGGATCCTGAAGTTCCTAGCAAACAACATATTTCACCTTCGTTTATGCTTATATCAATATTATTTAATGCGATAACCTTTTGATCACCTATACGATATACCTTTCGCAAACCCTTAATTTCAATCAGCGGTTTTGCCATATGATTAGCCCCTTTTCTTCAGTAGTACATTCTTAATAAAAATCTAAGCCTAACATTAATTACTGGATAATGTAAGCATTATTTACTAATAAACTATATAATATAATTTGAAATTTATGCGTATCTAGTTAAAATAAAACTATACTCACATAATATAATCCCATTATTTTTATAATATCACAATGATTATTGTAATACAATAACAATATAATTACATAAAGTTACACAATTATTTAGTATTTTATGGTTATAATATATTATATACTAAGTTTAATTTTCTTACCTTAAGGTAACCTTACAGTATTATTACATTATTGTAAGGTTTGGTTAATATCATTAATTTATTAAAATATGTTTAAAAGCTTAAAGGACTTCACAAATTGTGAAGTCCTTTAAGCTTTTTTGTAAATACTAGTTTTCGCCAGTATTAAATTTTGATATTAAATCGTGTAACATATTAGATTGACTTGATAATTCCTCACTAGCTGCTGCACTTTCTTCTGCTGTCGCTGAATTAGTTTGTACTACTGCTGAAATTTGATCCACACCCATTGTAACTTCATTCACTGCAGTCGCCTGATTATTTGACTCTATTGAAATCTTATTAATATATTTCATAACTTTTTCAGATTTCTCAACTACCAATTCTAATGATTTTGCAGTTTGATCTGCTATTTTAGTACCTTTTTTTACTGATAAGTATGAATTTTCAATTAATGCTGTAGTTTGATTTGCAGCTTCCGCACTCTTAGCAGCAAGGCTTCTTACCTCATCCGCAACTACTGCAAAACCTTTTCCAGCTTGCCCTGCTCTTGCCGCCTCAACCGCCGCATTAAGTGCAAGAATATTTGTCTGGAAAGCAATATCATCAATGGTTTTAATGATTTTAGAAATCTGTTTTGAAGATTTATTTATATCTTCTATAGCAGCAATCATTTTACTCATTTGTTCGTTACTGCTGCTAACTCCTTGTGCAGCCTCAATACCAAGTTGATTTGCTTTAACTGCATTACGAGCATTATTATTTATTTTAACAGATATGTCTTCGATAGTTGCTGAAAGTTCCTCAATTGAACTTGATTGTTCTGTAGCACCTTGAGATAATGCTTGTGCACCACTTGCTACCTGCTCTGCTCCACTCGAAACTTGGCTTGCCGCTTGATTTATACCATTTAAAGTTGATTTTAATTCAGTTATTATGTTGTTGAGTGCTTCCTTAATTTCAACAAAATCCCCCTTGTATTCAACCTGAGTTTCAACAGTTAAATCGCCCTTTGAAATTGCACTCAATACAAATGATATTTCACCTATATATGTTCTTAAGCTTGAAACTGTACTAGCTAGTGCAGTTGACAACTGACCAACCTCGTCATTAGATTTTATAACCATGTCGCTTGAACTTTGTTTTTCTATTCCAATTTCACCATTTTCGATTTCTTTTACAATTAAAACAAGCTTTTCAAGAGGATTAGTAATAATTTTTTTTATGAATATGGCGATTAATGCGCCACCAAGTATAAATAAAATTACACCAAAGATAATTGACATTATTAAACTAATACTCTGGGAAGATTTTATTGAAACAATATCCTTACCAGTAAACAATATACCTATTGGTTTATTATTGTTATCAAGCAAAGGTTTATATATTGTCATATGTAGTTTGCCAAACAACTTTGTTTTACCTTCATATGTTTTGCCTTTTTCCAAGACACGCTTTGCAATCTTTTCCGATACTTTGGTTCCATTCTGACGTTTTTGATCTATTGTAATCGTAGTATTCACACGAGTATCTTTTTTGAATATTGTAAATTCATTACCTGAAATATTTTTCAATTCGTCAACAACTTTGGACTCTGTTAATGAATAACATACAATTACAGTTCCTTTTAAAGTTCCGGTTGCAGTATTAATCGGCCTTGAGGATACCACTGAGAAGGGAACTTCTTTAGTGTCTTCAAATATTGTACTGGTTTTTCCACCAAGTGCTGAAATAAATGATTGCATATTAGATAATTTTGAACTATTCAATTGTCCAGATTTACTTGCTATTACATTACCACTTGTATCTGTAATTATTATATTATCTGCCCTTGAATTAAGAAGATGTTCTTGAACCCTTCTTGATAATAATATTTTTTCCCCAGTAGCCATGCTAGATATAAGCACTGGGTCATCAGTTACAGCCTGTGCAAACGATGCAGACTCTGTTTTAAATTGCTGTACTTTTCCTGTTAAAACACTCATTGATTTTTGGCACTCATCAACATAAGACTTTTTGACAAGCGATGACAATGAAATATATACTGTAGATACGCACACAACCAATATTACAGCAAGACAAATAATAATTGAACCTAAAAGTTTTGCACCCAACCCTTTTGATTTTAAAACCTCAGCATTTGCCACTTTATTAGCAAACTGTTTAAACTTTTGCTTAAAATTAATTTTAGTTATAAAATCCCAATTAATTTTCTTAATAAATTGTATGTGTTTTTTCTCCTGTGGGTTATAGCCGACTTCTATAAATTCTAGTTTTTTTACTTTGAATACCTTAGCATTCAACCTTTTTAATTTAAGTTCCTTCAATTTGAAATCCTCCTAAATTTTTGTAAGCACAAACAAATTTTTTATTATTAAATTTTACATTTTTTATTTATTAAATGTAAATAATTATACCAAAATATGATAATTAAATAATATCTTACACGATGATTGTACAAATGTAAACACATTGCTACAAAAAAAAATATATAATTATCTTTTTCTTAGAAAAATAAATATGCTTAAACACAAAGTTTTTATAACCATTACACTGATGGTGAATATACTATTAATTATACCCCTTCTAGATTAAACAGTGGTGTGTATTTCTCATTTGCAGAGCTTTTTTCCTGAATGAACCCCTTTAATCCTAGTTCATCTAATTTGTCTACCACTTTATGATATTCATATGAAAATACTTTTCGATTAATTTCCTCGTAATTATGACTTTGATAACAAGGTGTGTATTGGCTCATTATGCTAATCAAGATGTCTTCATTAATAAAGTTTTTTGATATCCACTCAATTATATTAATTGAGTCATTATGACCTTTAGGCATAACAAGATGTCGAATAATAACACCTTTTTGCAAAATGCCATCTTTATCAAATTTAACTTTACCAACTTGATTGTACATTGATAATATTGCTTTTGATGCAAACTCAAAATAGTTTGGCGCAAGTGAATAACGCTTAGACCTATCACTATCCATGTATTTTAAGTCTGGAAGATAAATATCAACATACCCATTTAGCATTTCAATAGTTTTGACTTGCTCATATCCGCCGCAATTATAAACAATTGGTATTACAAGTTTATGTTTAACTTTATCTAGTGCTTGTATTATCCAAGGAGCATAATGTGTAGGATTAACTAAATTTATATTATGTGCACCCTTGTCCTGTAACTCTAAAAATATTTCTGATAACCTTTCTACCGAAATTATCTTCCCGTAATTTTTTGCACTTATTTCGTAGTTTTGACAAAAACAACATTTTAACGAGCAACCTGAAAAAAATACAGTCCCCGACC
>DAMDCT010000030.1:23565-27018 GCA_032091455.1 Oscillospiraceae bacterium
GTCCCGCTAATACAAGGTTCTTCCCACATATGAAGTCCTGCACGGGCTATCTTCAAGTTTGCTGTAGCCCCGCAAAAGCCCTTTTCCACAGTCCTATCGACACCGCATTCACGTGGGCAAAGTTCACATTTTGTCATTTTATTTATACTCCACTTTTTCATTTTTTGATAATACCATACACACATAATATTATCAAAATCCTTAAGATATTATGTTTTAATTCTTTCTTATAACTATATCGGCATAAATAAGCAAAATCATAGTTAAATTTTACTTTTATTTGTATATAATTTTATCTTTAATAAATTATATATAATTTTATTAACAAAATAAATATTTACTTCATTAAATAAAGTAAATGATTTATTATTAAATATACCACCTGTTTCCTTGACAAGCCTATATTTACCACTTATAATTAATTAGAATAGTCATCTTAAAATTCGTATAAATTTTTAGCTAAATACTAATACTTTGATTAATCTTTAAGCCATGCTATTACTAATGAAAAAGGGTGTACCTTATGAAAGCTGGAAATCAAACTTTATTGAAAAAAAATAACCAACGTGCATTAGCAGATTATATTATAAAAAATGGCCCTATGTCTAGGGCTGACTTATCTAAGCGACTTAAAATAAGCAAACCAACTGTTTCTGCAAATATTGCAGAGCTTATTGAAATGAATCTATTAAAAGAAATTGGGTTTAGCGAAACTGAAATAGGAAAAAAGCCTATGCTTGTTGATTTCAACAAGGATTTTGAATATATATTAGCACTTGACTTCATAAGCTATATTACCAAAAATATAGTTTTAGTTGCAGTTTGCAACCTATATTGTGATCCGATTTTTACTGACAGTATTGATTTGGGCGAAGATTTTTCGGCCCATTCTATTACAAACACATTGCCTGAAACTTTACTTAAAATATTTGATTCTCAAAATATATCCATGGATAAAATCGGCGTAATTGTTCTGACTGCTCCTACAAACTCATATGACGAAAGCCATGTGCGTTTAGTATGTGGAAATGGTGATATTGTAAATCTTGCGCAATCAATTTCTACTACTTTAAAAAACAAAATATTAGTTCAAAATGATATTAACTTAGCAGCACTTGGTGAAAAATATTTTGGTGTTGGTAAGAAAGTTGATAACTTAGTTTTTGTTTGGGCAGGTCTTGCTACTGGTGGTGGCTTAATATTATCAGGTGAACTTTATGAAGGATGTTCAAAGTCTGGTGGTGAGCTTGCTTACTCAAACGTGTATGATGAAATAACAAACGAATATGCTTTTCTACAAGATTTATTATCCTTAAAGGGTGTTAGAGCTTATATTGAATTCCATAAACAAGAAGCTTTAGAATCATCAATATCAGACAAACTTTTCTCTAAAAAGCTTTCAATCGACGACATGATTACCGCTTCTTACGATGGTGACGAATTCTGCATTGAATTTGCAAAGTGCATGGGCAATAAAATTGCAATAGTAATATGCAATTTATGCTTAACTCTTGATTTAGAAATGGCAATAATCGGTGGTGAATATTCTAGATTCGGTCATATAGTTATTAATGAAATCAATAAACGACTAGAAGTTAACCCTATAACCAATACATTAATTACGACCCCTATGTACGGAAATTCTGCTATGTATGGTGCTTTTAAAATTGGTGCAGATTATATTATTGCAAATATGATTTAAGGAGATTTAAGGAGATAAGACATAAAAATGAATATACAAATCGAACTTTTAAGTGTGGAGCAAAAGTCATTGTTAATACAATTAATGGAACTATATAATTATGATTTTACTCTTTATGAAGATGTAGATGTTAATGAATATGGCTATTATGGCTATGCACATATAGATGATTACTGGAATGAAGATGGTCGTTTTCCTTACTTGATTCGTGTTAACAGTAAAATTGCAGGTTTTGCCTTGATATGTCCTCATTGTGATTATATTGAAGGGAAAAATACACGATGTATTAGTGAATTTTTTGTTATGTTTAAATATCGAAGACTTGGTGTTGGAGCATATGTTGCAAATAAAATATTTGATTTACACAAAGGACAATGGGAAGTCTGTCATCTTAACACAAATCTACCCGCGAGAAATTTCTGGTCAGAAGTTATTGATGAGTATACTAATGGTGACTATACTGAATGCGGTACTGATAAAGATGTAAAGCGAGGATTCACATTTGATAATAGCCAGTATTAAAACCTTCAACTGACTGTAAAATAAAAGCCCTTTTAGAAAACTGTGTAAAATAAAATCACAAAGTCACCGCACTAACAAATTTGTTAGTGCGGTGATTACGTTATGTATGTATACAAATTTATTTCTAAATTTAGTATTAAAAGATTGTTTCTACTACTTTTTCGCTTGAATCAGGTGAATACTTAAATCTGTCTAAATGCCCACTATCAATATAATAATCAAACCCTGCTGTTTGATATGGTGCATCAAAAGAATCAACTATAATCAGCTTAATTTTCATGCGTTCTGAAATTAGGCTTTTTATGTATACACTTGCATGTTGACCGACTTTTACGTCATCTTTAATTTCTGCTAGCCCTGCTAAGTTTGGAGCAAGTTCAACAAATATTCCATAGCTTTCTACTGAGCGAATTATTCCTGCAACAGTTTCACCATTTTTAAATTTGCTTGCGTTCTCTTCCCAGCTTCCCAATAGTTCCTTATGAGTTAGACATATTTTGCCGTCATCTGCAATAGATTTTACAATTACATTTATATTTTGACCAATAGTAAACCTATCTTTTGGATGAGATATTCTGGAAACAGAGATAGCGTCAATAGGCAAAAGTGATATAATACCACAACCAATATCAACAAAGCAACCAAATGGCTCTAAATGTGTTATTTTCCCCTTAATAATGTCACCTGGAATGAGTGTTTTAATATACTGTTCCTGACACTCAAGTTGGACTGCTTTTCTTGATAATATTGCATAAGGCTTAAACTTTTCATCAGCTTTAATTGTTGTTATTTTAAAGCAAACCGGTTTATTTACCCTTGATATAATTGCAATATCTCGAGTACTGCCTTCACTAATACCTATTGCACACTCTTCTCTGGGAATAATCCCTTTGATTGCTCCTAAATCTACAATCAAATTATGATCACTATCACACACAATTGCTCTTGCCTCTAATATTTTCCCTGCTGTCATTGCCTCGTTTGCTTGTGTTAAATTCTTAAAGCAGTTTTGTTGCCCTAATGGCGTTAAAAAGCCCTCTGGTAAATAATTTGCCATTTTTAAAACCTCCTCTTTTTTACCTTTTGCAACAAACACAATTTGGGTTATTTAAACAATTGAGTTTTTTACATTAGTCTATAACATAATATGAGAAGGTTAATAATTTTATGTCATGTATTTTGTGTTTGGCATATTACATACTTATTTCATTTTAAATGAACTTTAATTA
>DAMDCT010000031.1:0-5701 GCA_032091455.1 Oscillospiraceae bacterium
CAATATCAGCGGCAAAGTATGTTGGTATTCCATTAGCTCTTACTAAAACTTCATCTTTTTCGGCACCAAATTCACTTGCTTTATAGAATAGTGCACCATCCAACTCATATGTTAATCCGTTTTTAGTTAGTACACCAATAATTTTTTGTACTGCATTATCATTGTGTAGTGTGCTTTCAAAAAACCATACATCATAGTCAATTCTATAACGAGCAAGGTCTTCTTTTAAACTTTTTATATTTAGTGGTAAAGCATAATCAACTATATCACGTTTTAATACTAATTCATCGCCACTTACATATTTATCACCATGAATGTCGGCAAATTTTTGCGCAAGAACTTTTATATCTGCACCTTGATAAGCGTCATCAGGAAAATCTACATTTTCTTCCCCAAGATATATTTGAAGGTAACGTTTTGCAAGAGAAATAGCAAATTTCTCGATTTGATTACCAGCATCATTTACATAAAACTCTTTTGTTACATCAAAGCCAGCCCAATCAAGAACAGCGGCAAGACAGTCACCTATTGCACCACCACGAGCATTTCCTATATGCATTGGTCCGGTTGGATTTGCAGAAACAAACTCAACCATAACTTTTTTATTCTCGCCAAAGTTTGTTTTACCATAGTTGTCGCCATCAGCTTCAACTTCAACAACAATATTAGAAAACCATTTTTTATTTAGGAAAATATTTATAAATCCAGGTCCGGCAATTTCAACTTTTTCAAAGCAAGTACCATCTAAAACCATTTCATTAGTAATAGCTTGAGCAATTGTTCTTGGTGGTAATTTGAATGCTTTTGCTGACACCATTGCAACATTTGTTGCAAAGTCACCATTTTTTGTGTCAGCAGGTATCTCAATGTTAAAAGTAGGAATAGGTTCATTTGCTAGACTACCGTTTGAAACAGCTCTTCCAAGTGCCGCTAAAATAATTTCTTTAAGTTCTTTTTTTGCATCTAATATGGGATTTGACATATTCATATAATTTATTACTCCGTTCTTTTTTATAATTACCATTCTAAATGACAATAAGTATTAGTCTGCCTTTACGTTTATAAACACTTCATTTTCACTGATAAGTGAGGAATTTATATCCAAAGCATAGCTGAAATATAAGTCGCCACCGTTGTCACTAAGACTGCTGTCGATTGATTTAGTGTAAACGCCAATCATCATATCACCTTCATGAGTACCATAATGACCAACGTTTCTTAATCCATTTTCAATAATAAGATGGGATTTAACAGAGCCACTTCGCATTAGAGTGACTTTGTCATTACCCTCAACTTTTAATGTGGTTTTACTGCCACTAAAACCTGTTGTTTCGGACTCGTCATATGTTATATAATAATTATTGTTTTTCTTATAAAAACTGCCTTGTGTAAATAATTCAGTTACATCTTGTTCATCATCAACCTGTTGAACACCTTTTATTTTGATAAATACGTCTTTTTTCATTTGAAATCGTGCCTTCCTTGATTAAAAAATATATTAACCTCATTAGCTTAGTATATTTCAATGTTTATTTTTTCAACATGCCCTTCAATAGGTTCATTAATTATCACTTTGGCACTTGAAATAAAATGTTCAACTGTATCGCTTATATAATAATCACATTTGCTTGTTAGCTCAGTTTGATTTAACATATTCTTATTTGTCAATAGATTTTTTGCATATCTTGCGGCTTCTTGCCCCGCATCAATCAAACAAACATCATTGCCCATGACGTTTTGAAGTATATTTTTAATAATAGGGTAGTGTGTACAACCCATTATTAAAGTATCTATACCTGCTTGCTTTAATGAAGTGAGATATTGTTTTGCAACAAGTATAGTTACTTCATTATCTTCATTTGTAAAACCACTTTCTACAAGTGGGACAAATAGAGGACAAGCATTAGTGTATACTTGAAAATCCTTGTTTATTTGATTAAGTGCTTTTTCAAAAGACCCACTTCTGATTGTTGCAGGCGTTGCAATTACGCCAATTTTACCTGATTTTGTGGACTTTGCAGCAACATTTGCTGCTGGTATTGGAATTCCTGTATATTCTACATTAAGAGAATTAACAAAATCTTCTTCGATAACGGAACTAACTGTACCACAAGCAGTAATAATCATCTTTACATCTTTACTTAGTAAGAAGTTTATATCTTGTTTTGCATATTTTTGAATGGTTTCATTACTTCGTGTACCGTATGGAACACGACCAGTGTCGCCAAAATAGACGATGTTTTCATTTGGCATAATTCTTCTCAACTCGGAAACGGTAGTTAACCCGCCAATTCCGGAGTCAAATACGCCAATAGAGCGATTATCCATAAAACTAATTCCTCTCTAAAGATAGCTCAATCAAGCGGTCAATTAGCTTTGAATAAGCAATACCACTTTTTGCAAAAAGTTGTGGATACATACTTATTGCAGTGAAGCCTGGGATTGTATTAATTTCATTTAAAATTATCTTTTTATCATCTGTTAAAAAGAAATCAACTCTTGAAAGTCCAGCACAGCCAAGTGCTCTATAAGCTTGAACTGCAATTGTTCGGATTTTCTCAGTGTATATATCGTCAATTCGCGCTGGTGCATATGTTTTAGTTTTATTAGCAAGATATTTTGCATCATAGTCATAAAAGTCATTACAAGGCTCAATTTCGCCAAGAATAGAGGCTATAGGTTCGTCATTCCCAAGCACAGCACATTCAATTTCTAAACCTTTTATATTTTCCTCAATTACAGCTTTTTTATCATGCTCAAAGGCAAGAGTTAATGCTTTTTCTAGTGAAGCCTTGTCAGTTGCTTTTGTAATGCCAACAGATGAGCCAGCGTTAGCAGGCTTTACAAAACAAGGAAAACCTAAAGTGCTTTCAACTTTTACTAAATATTCTTGTTTGTTTTTATTATAATCAATTAATAGTATGCTCAACCATTTTGCATTTGCTATTGAAGCATTATCAAAAAGACTTTTAGTAACTGCTTTATCCATACAACACGCACTAGATAACATATCACAACCAACATATGGAATACCAGCGAGTGATAATAAGCCTTGCATTGTTCCGTCTTCGCCATTTTTACCATGCAAAACAGGGAAAACACTGTCAAGGTGAATAACTTCCATTGTGTCACCCAACACTATCATACCATGATGTGAACGGTCTGGGCTTATAACGCATGGAACACAATTATGGTTTTCCCAATCACCAGTTTTAATGCTCTCAATGTCCCCAGTGTAGTAGAAAAACTCACCTTTTTTTGTTATGCCTATTTTATATATATTATATTTTTCATTGTCAATGTTATTTAAAACTGATGTCGCTGACATAAGGGAAACTTCATGCTCACTTGATGCTCCGCCAAAAATTACAGCTAGATTTATTTTGTTTTTATTTTGAATGTCTGTATTATTCATTTGCGTACTACCCCTATCTTAATGTAATTATAATGATTATATCACTATTTGGTTTATCGTGCAATGGTAACTATACATATATATTATCATTAAAGCTAAAATATAATTGACACGATACGATTAAAATGCTACTATTTACCTATGAGAATATGTAGGGGTAAATAGTAGGTGAATGCTATTTACCCCCATAACCACGTGGTATAACAGGAGGAAAGTTTGAAAAATAAATTTTCAAACAAGAGTTTTATGCTTTTCGGCATACAGAATCGTCGAAATTTGGCTACGCCAAACCGCTCAAAACTCTCAGTCAGTACAAAAGGAAAGGTCGTAACAATGATTTTTAATAAAAACAATACAACTTCATCAGTTGAATATCTTATAGTGGGGCTTGGAAACCCAGATAAGAAGTATGAGAATACTCGCCATAATGCAGGTTTTATGGCAATTGATACTATTGCAGATAAGCTATCAGTAACTGTTAATAAAATCAAATTCAAGTCATTAATAGGTCAAGTGAAAATCGCAGACCATAGTTGTCTTTTAATGAAGCCAACCACATATATGAATAATAGTGGGCAAGCAGTAGTTGAAGCAATGAATTTTTACAAAGTTCCAATTGAGCGAGTTATAGTTATTTATGATGATATTTCGCTAGACCCATCAAAGCTTAGAATACGCAGAAAAGGCACTGATGGAGGACATAATGGAATTAAGAGTATCATATACTTAACAGGAAAGGACACGTTCCCTCGAATTAAGATTGGTGTCGGCAAAAAGCCACATCCCGAGTATGATCTTGCTGATTGGGTACTTTCATCTTTTAAAAAAGACGAGCTTAAAGAAATGCAAATTGCACTTGATAATACTACAGATATAGTAACATATATAATAGAAGGTAAAATTGATGAAGCAATGAGTAAATATAATTCCTAATTCCTAATTAATAATTAATAATAATATTTGCACATTTGACCGAAAGGAATAATAAATGAAACTTTATACTCATATTGCAAGTGAACTAGACCAGTTTCAAACACTTGTCAAAAACTTACAACAAAATAAAAGCCCCACATTGCTTGTGGGGCTTAGTCAAATACACAAGGCGCATTTCATTTATTCGGTACAAGATAAGCTAAAAGAACAAGCACTAATTATAACCCATGATGAACCTAGTGCAAGAACTATTGTGGATGATATTAATGCAATGCAGGGGGATGGCACAGATAAAGACCCCATTGCATACCTTTATCCTACGCGTGATTTTGCATTAAGACAAGTCGAAACTGCCTCTAGAGAATATGAGCAAATAAGGCTTGGTGTGCTTACTCGTTTATTGACCGGTGAATGCAGAGTTGTTGTAGCCTCTATTGATGCAGTTTTACAACACACTATACCAAGGGAATACCTAACCGAGCGAAGTTTTACAATTGAACAAGATGGTACTTATGCACTTGATGAACTTGCACAAAAACTAATTCGTTCGGGATATGAAAACAAGCCACAAGTCGAGGGTGTATGCCAATATTGTATTCGTGGCGGTATTCTTGATGTATTTCCACCAAACTATTTAAAGCCTGTGCGTATTGAATTATGGGGCGACCAAATCGATACCATGTCTTTCTTTGACATACAAACACAACGACGCACTGATTCTATTGATTCAGTGTCGATTACTCCTGCCAATGAAGTGCTGTTTGACAGCATGGATGACCTTGCAAATAAGCTTGAAAAACTTATTTCTAAGACAAAGGCTCAAAAGGCAAAAGAAACATATAGCGCAGACCTTGAGAAAATACGCTCTCACATATTACTAAACTCACTTGATAAATATTTAGCGCTTGCATATGAAACCCCTGCAACGCTATTTGATTATCTTGATAACGCAGTTTGTTTTGTAAGCGAATACTCATCTATTAAAGAACGTGCAAAAACTTATCAATGGCAACAACAAGAGGATATTAAGCAACTGCTTGAAGATGGTGAGGTTACTAAAACTCTTTGTAACTTTGACCAAACGTTACCTTTTGTAATGAATAAGCTTAATAAATATAAAACTGCATTTCTTGATACCTTCGCACACACTAACAATGATGTTAAATTTGCCGAGCTTATCTCTATAAACCCAATACAGACAAGTAGTTTTAGCGGGGAAATTAAACTGCTTTGTGAAGATGCAACATCACTTATTGAACAGGGTTATGCTGTAATTGTGCTTGCAGGTACAAGCAAAGCCGCCTCTTCTCTTGCATATGACCTAAAACAACAGGGGCTACCTGCTGTATATAT
>DAMDCT010000031.1:5861-9352 GCA_032091455.1 Oscillospiraceae bacterium
AGGGCATTGTAAAAGACTACATCAAAATAAGCTATTCTGGGTCGGACACATTATATGTGCCTGTAACTCAACTTGACCTTGTGTCAAAATATATCGGTCCAAAAGATGATGGCAAGGTTAAGCTTAATAAACTGCATTCAACTGAATGGCAAAAGACACGTTCTCGTGTAAAAAAAGCAGTTGAGGACATGGCAGACGAACTTATATTGTTATATGCACAGCGTTCCCAAGCTAAAGGGTTTGCTTTTAGAGAAGATACTGAATGGCAAAAGGACTTTGAACAACACTTTCCTTTCATTGAAACTGATGACCAGTTAAGATGTGTTGAGGAAATTAAGGCTGACATGGAAAAACAAATGCCTATGGATAGGGTATTGTGTGGTGATGTTGGGTTTGGTAAAACCGAGGTTGCAATGCGTGGTTGCTTTAAGGCAGTTATGGACAGCAAGCAATGTGCAATTTTATGCCCTACAACTATTTTGGCATGGCAGCATTTTCAATCGTTTACTAAACGATTTGAGGGTTTTCCTGTTACTATAGAAGTTCTTTCACGTTTTCGCAATCCAAAACAACAAAAAGAGATTATAAAAAGACTTAAAGAGGGAAGAATAGATATAATCATTGGAACGCATAGATTAGTCCAAAAGGATATTGAGTTTAAGGACTTAGGTCTTGCAATTGTCGATGAGGAGCAACGTTTTGGCGTGCGACATAAAGAACGTTTCAAAGAAATGTTTACAAACGTGGACATGCTGACTCTTTCCGCAACCCCTATCCCTCGAACACTCAACATGGCAATATCGGGTATACGTGATATGTCTACAATTGAACAAGCACCACAAGACCGTCACCCTGTGCAATCTTACGTATTAGAGCATGATATGGGGATTATCGGTGATGCAATTAAAAAGGAGCTTAGACGTGGTGGGCAGGTTTACTATATCCATAATAAGATTGAAACCATTGATATGTGTGCATCTCGCATATTAGCAGAAGTGCCAGATGCACGAATTGCCGTTGCACATGGACGAATGGAAGAACGAGAAATCACCGAAATATGGCGACAACTTATCGAGCGTGAAATTGATGTTTTAGTATGCACTACTATAATCGAAACAGGTGTTGACGTTGCAAACTGCAACACTCTTGTTATTGAAAATGCCGATAAAATGGGATTGTCACAGCTGTATCAGCTTAGAGGGCGAGTTGGAAGATCTAATCGTCGTGCCTTTGCATATTTTACATTTACTCGGGGAAAAGTATTAACTGAAATCGCAAACAAGCGGTTAAGTGCAATTAGAGAGTTTACAAAGTTTGGCTCGGGATTTCGAATTGCTATGCGTGATTTAGAGATAAGGGGAGCAGGTAATATTCTCGGTGCAAAACAACACGGACACATGGAGTCGGTTGGGTATGACATGTATCTTCGCTTATTAAGTGAAGCAATTGCAGAGAAAAAAGGTGAAACCAAACAAGCACAAACTTATGAGTGCTTAATTGATTTACGTCTTGATGCGCATATTCCAGAGGACTACATTGAGGACACAACACAACGTATTGATATATACAGAAAAATCGCAACAATTAAATCACATGAAGATAGCCTTGATGTAACCGACGAGTTAATCGACCGTTTTGGAGAGCCACCTAAAGCAGTGCTTAGCTTGATTGATGTTGCATTCTTGAGGAGATAAGCGAAAAGCCACAAGGCTTATTGTTATATCCAAATGTGTTGGATATGGATATTGCATCTCAACTTATTTCGGCAATGAAAGGCAGAGTTATGGTAAATGCAGGCAAACGACCATACATTGTTGTTAAACCTGCAAAAGGGACAAAGATTGACGCAGTTTCGTTATTGAGAGAAATTGTTACATCTTTACAATAATATTTTCTAATAAAATTAGAATATTTTAGGTAATAAACAACTATATTTAACAAATAATTGCTTAAAAAAGTCCCATAATTCTTTTTGTAAATATAGATTTTTACAGCATTATTAACATAATCCCCCACTTAATAGGTGGGGGATATAAAAGCAAATAAACAATTGGAATATTATTCATATAAAATTATTTATATTTGACAAATTTTATTTACAAATATATCTTGAACTTTAGGAAATAATATGATATATTATATACAAGTTTGAACAAACTGTCCAAACTATAGCATAACTATTGTATGCAAGTGGAAAGGCGTCTATTTCTAATTTACTAGAAATAGAAATAAATTTAGAAATTTATGCTTGCAAAACTTGTAAATGTATGGTAATATGATATATGCTAAAGTTATATACATAACTTATGTGTGTGGCTAATTGGACATTGTAACCAACAATTAAAATATATTTATGGTAAATATATTTTAATTATTTGCTTGCATTGGCTAAAAATGTATGATATTATTAAGACATAATTACATACGTTATGTAAAATGTATGATGAAAGAAGAGGTAATTTAAACATGAAAAAGAAAATCCTATCAACCCTTTTAGCTGTTTGCCTATTCGTAGGAATAGCTATCCCTGCAGTATTTGCTGCTCCTGCTGATACAGTTGCAACAATCGACGCAAGCAAAGTTGTAAAAACTGTTGCTGTAGGCGGAACTGTTGACGTATTTACTGACCTAGTATTTAAAGGAACTGACGGTAAAGTCATTGCTAATGCTGATGTTACTGCAGCTAAAGCTACTGTAACAACTTCAAATCCAATCGTTGCAACTAATCTTTTAACTGTTGTTACTGGTGTGGCTAAAGGTTCAACTCTTGTTGAGGTTGCAGTTGGTACTGCAAAAGCTTCATTTACAATGACTGTTGTTGCACCAGTTGCATTGACAGGTGTAGTTGTTAGTGGACCAACTTCTGTTGCTTCAACAGAAAAAATCACTTTAAAAGCAGTTGTTAATGCAAACACTAAGCCTGTAACATATAGCTGGGCTAGTTCTGATACAGCAGTAATCGCATCTCCTGCTGATATTGATGCTGAAGTTGAGTTAACTGGTGCAAATGCTGGTACAACTACAATCACTTGTACTGCTACAGCTGATGGTATCTCAAAAACTTCAACTTATAAAGTTGTTGTTGTTGCTGCTAATCCAACTACAACTATCACTCTTCCAACAGACAAAACTATTGTTGCTGGTGAAGCATTCAAACTTGCTGATTTGAAACCAGTTCTACTTGGTACAGACGGTAAGCCTGCTAATGCTGCTATTGCAATTACTTGGAATGTTTATTCTGATTTAGGAACTACTGAAATTATTACAACTGATGGTACTGGTGTTGCTGAACTTAAAGATGCTGATAAAGTTATCCTTACTGCAAACAAAGCTGGTGTTGTTTATGTAAAAGCAACTGCTAATACTCACTCAGCTTTTACAAAAGTAACTGTTAAAGCTGCTGTTGCTGCTACAAAAGTAACTTTAGACAAAGTATCTGCTGATTTAGAAATCGCTAAAACTTTAACTTTAAAAGCAACTATCCTTCCTAC
>DAMDCT010000031.1:9362-12467 GCA_032091455.1 Oscillospiraceae bacterium
TACTGACAAAGCTGTATGGTCAACTTCAGATGCTAAAATAGCTACTGTTGATGCTAATGGTAAAGTAACTGCTGTTAAAGCTGGTAAAGCTACAATCACTGTTACTGTTGGTACTGTAAAAGCTACTTGTGTAGTTACTGTTAAAGCTGCTGTAGCTCCAAAACCTGTAACTCCAAGCAAACCAACAACTAACCCACAAACTTCTGACAGCCTATTTGCTAACTTATTCTAAGATTAGTTTATAAACTGTACAAGTTCTAAGGTAAATAATTAAGAGCAAGCACTTTGTGCTTGCTCTTTTTATGTGCTGTTTTTTCTTGCCTTTTTACATTTAATTGGGTATAATATTATTAACGCAAACATTGTGAAAAATGCAATCGGTAGGGCGTGGGCTTGCTCCCGCCGTATTCAAACAACGAACAATCCTGTAGGGGCGCGCATTGTGCGCCCGCATGTCCTGCACAAAATTGGATATACCCACGGGCGCGCACTGCGCGCCCCTACAAACCGCACAAACCAATGCACCGAACAAAACCAATGCACCGAACAAAACCAACGCAACCAACACAAACCAATAAACCGTAAAGGGGAAAATAAAATTGTATCCATTAAAATTAACTGCACCATTAAAAGATTATTTATGGGGGGGCACCCGTTTAAAAACAGATTTCAATAAACAATCAAACCTTGAAAAGGTTGCAGAAAGCTGGGAATTATCCTGTCATAAAGACGGCAACTCAATTATTGCAAACGGCGAATATGAGGGAAAAACCCTTGCAGAGTTTATAGAAAAAAATAAATCTTGTCTAGGAACTGCATGTGACCGTTTTGATAACTTCCCAATTCTAATAAAACTTATTGATGCAAAAGATAACTTATCTGTACAAGTACATCCTAAAAACGAATACGCATTGCGAGTAGAGGGTGAATATGGCAAGACAGAAATGTGGTATATCGTTGATTGTGATGAGGGCGCAAGCTTGTTATATGGATTTAAGCAAAACATAAGAAAAGAAGAATTCCAAACTCGAATTGAAAATAATACATTATTAGATGTATGCAATAAAGTAGAAGTAAAAAAAGGTGATGTATTTTTTATTGAGGCAGGAACACTTCATGCAATCGGAAGTGGAATACTTATAGCCGAAATACAACAAAACTCTAACACAACATATCGCATATATGATTATGGCAGAGTTGGAGTTGATGGGAAGCCACGTGAACTTCATGTGCAAAAAGCACTTGATGTGACTGAATTGTGTCCACCAACTAGAGATAATCAACCACAAGGTGATAAAGAACAATGTGAGGGTTATGCGAAAACATTGCTGTCAAGCTGTGAATACTTCACTGTATATGCGCTTGATATTGAAAGTAACGCATCACTTACAGTTGATGAAACTACATTTAATTCATTATTATGTCTAGAGGGAACATTCACTCTAGAAAGCAAAAATGGAAATGTATCATTAAATAAAGGCGAGAGTATTTTCTTACAAGCATCATATGGCGATTACACAATAAAAGGCAACGGCAATGTAATTTTAACAATGGTTAAATAATTTATAAACCAATCGGTAGGGCGGGGGCATTGAACCCGCTGTTGGGCATTGAACCAACCCGTAGGGAACGGCGTCCTCGCCGTTCCGCCACACCACATAACAAAACAAAGGAGAAAATAAATGAAATATTATTTAGGAATTGATTTAGGCGGAACAAATATTGCGGCAGGTGTTTTAGATGAAAGCTACAATATAATTGCGCAATGCAGTGTTAAAACAAATAGCCCCCGCCCAGCGGAAGAAATTATCAACGACATGGCAAGTGTGGCAAAAGATGCAGTGAAAAAAGCAAACATTAATTATGATGATGTTCAATGGGTTGGTGTTGGTGCGCCTGGAACAGTTAATCAAGATACAGGTGTGGTTGAATATTCAAATAACCTTGGCTTTTTAAATGTACCAATGAAAGAAATGCTTGAGGAAAGAATGGGCAAGACAGTATATATCGAGAATGATGCAAATGCGGCGGCATATGGTGAATATCTTGCAGGTTCTGCAAAATCGGCTAACATATCTGTAATGGTTACACTGGGCACTGGTGTTGGCGGCGGTATAGTTATTGACAACAAAATATATAGAGGGTTTAACTTTGCAGGAGCAGAGCTTGGACATAGCGTAATTGAGATTGATGGTCGACCATGTACATGTGGCAGAAATGGCTGTTTAGAATGTTATGCAAGTGCAACAGGCTTAATAACTACAACTAAAGAAGTTATGGAACAAAACAAAGACTCTGTTATGTGGGAAATATGCAAAGGCAATATGGATGAAGTAAATGGAAGAACTTCATTTGATGCAATGAGAAAAGGCGATGCAGCGGCGCAAAAAGTAGTTGATATTTATGTAAAACAACTTGCTTGCGGTATTGCTAATATAATAAATATATTCCAACCAGATATGTTATGTATCGGTGGGGGAATAAGCTATGAGAGAGATACACTTTTAAACCCATTGAAGAAATTAGTTTCAACTGAAGTGTATTCACGTAACAGCGAAAGAAACACTGAAATCGTAGTTGCAACTTTAGGTAATGATGCAGGAATAATTGGTGCGGCACTGTTAGGGTTATCACATTAATATAAGAATTTTTTAGGACACGATAATGAATATGTTTATCGTGTCCTAACTTGTATTCCATTATATAATGATGTATAATAAAATAGAAAATTATGAGAACTTATTAATGCTATTTAAAAGGAGTCGGATTTGATGTATAAAGAAATGCTTGATACAATTGGTTATGTAGGACAATATGATGATGAAGTTGCAAAAGCTATGGATTTAGAGCTGAAACGTCAGCGCAGAAATATTGAACTTATTGCGAGTGAGAATATAGTTTCTCCAGCAGTTATGGCGGCAATGGGTTCAGTTTTAACTAATAAATATGCAGAGGGTTATCCTGCAAAGCGTTATTATGGCGGATGTGAGTGTGTAGACATAGTTGAAAACATTGCAATTGAGCGTGCAAAAAAACTATTTGGGGCAGAACATGCAAATGTTCAACCACATTCAGGCGCACAAGCTAATCTTGCAGTATATTTTG
>DAMDCT010000031.1:12477-26588 GCA_032091455.1 Oscillospiraceae bacterium
GCACATGGCGGACATCTTACACATGGTTCTCCTGTAAATATGAGCGGAAAATATTATAACTTTATACCATATGGTGTTGAAGATGATACAAATAGAATTGATTACGATAAGCTTGAAGCATTGGCAAAAGAACACAAGCCAAAGATGATTGTTGCTGGAGCTAGTGCATATCCTCGTGAAATTGATTTCAAGAGAATTAGTGAGATTGCAAAAAGTGTTGGCGCATATTTCATGGTAGATATGGCTCACATTGCAGGTTTAGTTGCGGCTGGCTTACACAATTCACCAGTTCCATATGCAGATGTAGTTACAACAACTACACATAAAACACTTCGTGGACCTCGTGGTGGTATGATTTTGTGCAAACAAGAACATGCACTAAAGATTAATAAGGCAATTTTCCCAGGAACACAAGGCGGACCACTTATGCATATAATTGCTGCAAAAGCCGTATGTTTTGGTGAGGCTTTAACAGATGAATTTAAAGAGTATCAAAAAACTGTTGTGGCTAATGCTGCAACATTGGCAGATGCACTAAAAGCTAAAGGCTTTAAGCTTGTATCTGATGGTACAGATAATCATTTGATTTTATTGGATTTAAGAAACTTTGATATAACTGGTAAAGAGTTAGAGCGTCGCCTTGATGAGGTTTATATCACAGTAAATAAAAATGCAATTCCTAATGACCCACAAAGTCCATTTGTAACAAGTGGTATTAGAATTGGTACGCCTGCTATTACAAGCCGTGGGTTAGTTCCTGCTGATATGGAAGTTATTGCAGAGTGTATCTATAAGACTGCAACTGATTTTGAAAACAGTGCAGACCAAATTCGTGCAACAATAGATACATTGTGTGCAAAATATCCATTGTATGAATAAGTAGAAAGCTTATTTTAGCTTCAATAAATATATAATGACAATGTAGGGGCAGACCCCTGTGTCTGTACTTTATGTGTACAACATAGGATTTGTCCCTACTTTATTTTTAAAGGAGAGTGTATAATGGCATTTTTTAGAGGTGATTTTTTTTCTAAAGAGTTAGAAATGAATACAGGAGTAAATGTAATTATCCCTGATTGTGAAAATAATAATGAGTTAAATGTACTATACTTGTTGCATGGGTTATCAGATAACTGCACAGGCTGGACAAGACTAACGAGCGTAGAACGATATGCAAATGAGCATAAAGTTGCAGTTATAATGCCTGAGGTGCAAAGAAGTTACTATATAGATATGAAGTATGGCATGAAATATTTCAGTTATGTTTCAGATGAACTTATTAAGTTTGCAGGTGCAATGTTTAATTTACCGACTGCAAGAGAAAAAACATATATAGCGGGGCTTTCAATGGGTGGATATGGTGCTATGAAATGTGCATTGGCAAAACCTGAAAAATACATAGCTTGTGCGGCATTTTCAGCTGTATGTGATATAGAAAATACAATTGAGGAACGCATGCCAGCAGCAAATTTAACAGAGCTTTACGCAATACTCGGCAGTGATTTGCATATTGAGAATAAAGATAATCTTTTATATCTAGCAGATAAGTGCAATAGTGGAGGTGTAAAACCTCGCTTGTTGATGACTTGTGGCACATCCGATATGCTATATCCACAAAATATTAAACTGAAAAATCATATGCAATCACTTGATATAGATTATACTTTCAAGGAATGGGAAGGCGACCATACTTGGGATTTTTGGGATACATCATTAAAACTTGCACTTGAATTTTTCTTTGGAAAGGCAACTCACGGAGTTGCAACACCATTAAGTGACGGAAAATAAAAAGTAATATAGTAATTAATACTGGATAAGGAGGTTTGTTTAATATTGAAACCATTAGCAGATTTAATTAGACCACAAACTCTAGATGATGTTGTTGGACAATCTCACCTTTTAGAGCAGGGTAAGCCATTAAGACAAATAATTGAATCAGGTCATATTCCAAACATGATTTTTTATGGTTCTTCTGGCATTGGTAAAACAACAGTTGCGAGAATTATTGCAGAAAAGTCTAATATGCGTTTGCATAAGCTTAATGGAACAAGTTGTTCAACGGCTGAAATAAAGGCAATAGTTGAAGAAGTCGATACCATTGTAGGGCATAATGGCATATTACTATATTTGGATGAGATACAGTATCTCAATAAAAAGCAACAACAATCACTTCTAGAACACATTGAAAACGGAAATATTACTTTAATTGCGTCAACTACGGAAAATCCATATTTTTATATTTACAATGCTATTTTAAGCCGAAGTACAGTTTTTGAATTTAAACCGGTTTCACCTACGGAAGTTGAAAAGTCAGTAAAGAGAGCATTTGATTTATTATCAAATCAATACAGTGAGAAAGCAACTATTGAAAATGGTGTAATAGAACATATTGCATTAGCCTGTGGTGGAGACGTTAGAAAATCAATTAATGCAGTTGAGCTTTGCTATCTATCTGCAAATATTAATGATAGTGGTGAGCGTGATATTACTCTTGAGTTGGCACAAATGCTATCACAAAAAAGCGCAATGAAGTATGATAGAAACGGTGACCAACATTATGAAATCTTATCTGCATTGCAAAAGTCAATCCGTGGATCGGATGAAAATGCGGCACTGCATTATCTTGCAAGACTTATGGAGGCTGGTGATATAATTTCTGCTTGTAGGAGAATACAAGTAATTGCTTGTGAGGATATTGGACTAGCATACCCTCAAGCAATTCCAATTGTAAAAGCGTGCTGTGATATGGCAAGGGAGCTTGGATTGCCAGAAGCAAAAATTCCACTTGCAGATGCTGTCGTGTTGTTAGCCACTGCGCCAAAGTCTAACTCTGCCTATAACGGTATTAATTCTGCAATGGAGGACGTTAAAAAAGGCAATAGTGGTGACGTTCCATCACATCTAATGAATGCACATTATGAAGCAGATACAAAATCTTTATCAGGCGCAAAAGGTTATAAATACCCACATGAGTTTAAAAATCACTATGTGAAACAACAATACTTGCCAAATGAGCTTAAAGAAAAAGTCTATTATGAATTTGGTGAGAATAAGAATGAGCAATCGGCTAAAGCCTATCGTGAAAAAATCAAAAGTGCTATTGAGTAAATAGAGGAGATGAATAACCTTAGTGAAGGAATATCAAAATATGGAAAATATAAGATTTGAACAATTTAAAATAGATATGATTGATGAATGTACAGACTTATTTATCAAAGTATTTTCAAAAGAGCCGTGGAATGATGTATATGAGTCAAAAGAAGTTGTGAAAAATTATTTTAAATCTTTCAATGAGTGCAATAAATTTATTGGATATGTTGTCACAAAAGATGAAAAAATAATTGGACTCTCAATAGGTTTTATAAAACCATGGATAAAGGGATTAGAATACTATATTGACGAGTTTTGTATTGATGATGAATTTCATGGACAAGGTATTGGAACATTCTTTCTCGAGAAAATTCAAGAGGATTTATTAGAAAAGAAGATTAATGCAATGTTACTTAATACAGAGCGCCAAGTTCCAGCTTTTAAGTTTTACGTGAAAAATGGGTTTGCATGTATGGATGAGTTGGTGTCTTTAGGGAAGGAATTTTAAAGAATATCCAAAGTGATTACAATAAACTGACAGGAGGATTAAGGCATGAAAACAATAATAATTTATGCAACAAAATATGGCAGTACAAAAAAGAGTTCGGAGTTATTGGCACACAAGATTGGTGGCGGAACTGTTGTCGTTGATGTTAATAAGGACATTATTCCACAATTAAACGGGTTTGATAAAATAGTAATTGCAACTTCAATTAAAATGGGAATGGCGGATAAAATGATAAAGCAATATTGTAAAGAGAATGAGAAAGAGTTAATTCAAGGTAATACATATTTATTAATCTGTGCTGGTTCTGGGGATAAGATTGATGAAGCTGTAAAATTAAACTTTAGTGATGAATTGGTTAATGGTTTTAAATGTGTCCAATATGCAGGCGGAGAGATGAATGCAAATCTTGCAAAGGGAATTGATAAAATGATTTTGAAAATGGCTACGGCAGACATGAAGAAAAACAACAAGCCATTCCCAACGATCATTGAAGAAAATGTTGAAAACTTAGCAAAGATAATATCAGCCTAATTAATAGAAATTAACATAATACTGATAGTATAACGAAATGCACATATTCCAAATTGGAATATGTGCATTTAACTAATCTATTTATTATACTAATTTCATTTTAAATGAAATCAGTATAAATCATCGATTAACCGAATAGTGGGGAAACAGGCTTATCTTGATATATTCTTTCAATAGCCTCTGCAAATACAGGACCAACTTCAAGTTGAATAATTTTATCAATACATTTCTCTTTTGGAAGCTCAATCGTATCTAATATAATAACTTCTTTAATAACGCTGTTTTGAATACGCTCAATAGCAGGGCCGGATAAAACACCATGTGTCGCACAAGCATATACTTCTTTAGCACCACCCTTTTCAATAATAGCCGCAGCTGCATTGCAGAGGGTTCCTGCTGTGTCAATCATATCATCAACCAATATAACTTTTTTATCCTTAACATTACCAATAATATTCATAACTTCACAAACATTTGCTTTTTGACGGCGTTTGTCAACGATTGCAAGAGGTGCATCAATTTTTGCTGCAAAATTACGTGCACGAGTAACAGAACCTAAGTCTGGAGAAACGACAACGATTTCGTCTTTGCAATCTTTAAATTTCTCAATAAAATGAGGAGCTAAGATAGGAACACCTAAAAGATGATCAACTGGAACATTGAAGAATCCTTGAATTTGTGGGGCGTGTAAATCCATAGTAAGTACTCTGTCAGCGCCAGCCGCAACAATCAAATCTGCAACAAGCTTTGCTGTAATTGGATCACGAGCCTTTGATTTACGGTCTTGTCTTGCATAACCGTAGTATGGAATAACCGCTGTTATTCTTCCTGCTGATGCACGCTTAAATGCGTCACACATAATTAATAGTTCCATTAGGTTGTTGTTTACAGGTTGTGAAATTGATTGAACAACAAACACATCTGAACCACGAACTGATTCCTTAATGGATACAGAAATTTCACCATCACTAAATGTAGTAACTTCTGATTGTCCCATTGGAAGTCCTAGACCTTTTGCAATCTGTTCAGCAACACGTTTGTTCGAGTTAGCTGTAAAAATTTTGATGTCCTTACCGTGTAAATTCATGAATTCTTACTCTCCTTTTTTGCATATAAACTATACTGTAAGCAAAATTTCATACTGAAATTTTTGCGCGATAATCGGTAGCCTTTTGATTTGAAGTCATCTGTTAAAAAGCCACCGATATAGTTTATTATGCTATTGTTATATTTAAAACGCACCACCTTAAGGTGACGTGCAATTCACTGTGTTGAAATTTTCTATTTAGAATTATAACCTTGTTTGTTTGTTTGTCGTGAACGGGCAATAGCAAGATTTTCATCCGGAACATCTTGAGTGATAGTAGAACCAGCCGCCGTATAACCACGTTTGCCGACTTTAACAGGTGCAACAAGGTTAGTGTTACATCCAATAAATGCCTCATCTTCTACTGTGCATCGAGCCTTTGTTTTACCATTATAGTTTACCGTAACTACACCACAGCCAAAGTTAACCTTTTTCCCAACGTCACTATCACCAATGTATGTTAAATGCGAAACATGGGTATCCTCACCTATAACTGAGTTTTTGATTTCAACAAAATCCCCAAGGTGAACGCCAGCTTTTATAGTACTATTAGGGCGGATATGACAAAATGGGCCAATAGTTGCATTTCTCTCAACAATAGAATTATAACATTGTGAGGCGTTAAAAACAACATTATTATCAATATTTGAGTTCTCAATAATACAATTTGGTCCTATTGAACAGCCTTCGCCTATTTTAGTTGTTCCCTTTAGTATAGTTGACGGTAAGATAACGGTTCCTTTTCCAATTAAAACCTCAGGAGATATTAAAATTCCATCAAGACTTACAAATTCAACACCATTGTCGAAGTGATTATCAATAACTCTCGTGTTTGCAATGCTATTTAAATTGCATAAATCACGTCTTGAATTTGCACCCAATATAACATCTGGATTATCAGATACATATGCATTAACTTTACGACCTTTGTTAATTGACAAGGCGATTGTGTCGGGCAAATAGTATTCACCTTGAGAGTTTGAGTTATCAACTTCGAACAAAACATCAAGAAGATATTTTACATTAAACCAATAGGCGCCTGAGTTAACTTCGTTTATTAATAGTTCATTTGTTGAAGCATCCTTTTGCTCTACAATTTTGCTAATTCCATAGCGACTTCTTACAATTCGACCATAACCGGTTGGATTGTCTAGACGTGCGGTTATAACTGTTACCGCATTATTTTCTTTTTTGTGGAGGTTGTATGCGTTTTCAATAGTTGTTGAATCCATAAATGGGGCATCGCCGCATAATACGATAACGTCACCATCAATATTTTGGTTTAAAAAATCTTTTGCCATCATTACAGCATGACCTGTACCTTTTTGTTCTTCTTGAATGGCTATTTTTATATCGCTATCTAATACTTTTTCAACAAGCTCACTTTTATAACCTGTAACTGCACATATTTTTGTTATTCCTGCATCGTGGCATGAGTTTATAACCCAGTTAATCATAGGTTTAAACAATACTTCACATAATACTTTTGGACTGTCCGATTTCATACGGGTACCTTTTCCAGCGGCTAAAATAATAGCTGATTTATTTGTCATGTTCATTACTCCTTTGTTATAATTATACCATTTATTTACTTGTACTCACAATCCATTTTATCAATAATATGGATAAAAAATGCCGTGTTAATAGTAACGAAACTTTACTATTAACACTGTGTTTACATAGCTTTATTTATATTATTGCAATTATTACTATGTTTTGCAAGTCTAAAGTTAAATCTTTGTGATTTTCTTAAAAAAGGTGCAAAATTTAAAAAAATTTTAGTAAAAACATAGAAAAAAATCAATGCTTTTGTTATAATATATTTAATGCTTGTCAATACTCAAATTGAGCAAGCACCAATACAAATGCGGATAGCTTGCAAAATAGCTTTGCAGGTCTTATTTCGGTTACAACAAAAAATTGGAGGAGATTAAAAAATGACCACAAAATTCGTTTATCTATTCTCTGAAGGCAATGGCTCTATGAGAGAGCTATTAGGTGGCAAAGGTGCTAACCTTGCAGAGATGACTAATCTAGGAATGCCTGTACCTCAAGGCTTCACTGTTACAACAGAAGCTTGTACACAATATTACAAGGACGGCGAGAAAATCAATGATAGTATCGAAAATGAAATTTTCGATTATGTTGAAAAACTTGAAAAAATCGCTGGCAAGAAATTTGGCGATGTTAAAAATCCACTTCTTGTATCTGTTCGTTCAGGTTCAAGAGCATCTATGCCTGGTATGATGGATACAATCCTAAACCTTGGCTTAAATGATGAGGTTGTTGAAGGTTTTGCACAAAAAACAGGTAATCCCCATTTTGCTTACGATTCATACCGTCGTTTTATTCAAATGTATTCTGATGTTGTTATGGAAGTTGGAAAAGCATACTTTGAAAAAATGATTGATGGAATGAAAGAAGAAAAAGGATATAATTCAGATATCGACCTTACAGTTGAAGATTTAAAAGAACTATGTGTTAAATTTAAATCTCACTTTAAAGATGCTAAGGGAATGGACTTCCCATCTGATCCTAAAGAACAACTTTTGGGCGCAATTAAGGCTGTATTTAGAAGTTGGGATAACCCACGTGCAATTTACTATCGTAGAATGAATGATATTCCTTCTGATTGGGGAACTGCAGTAAATATTCAAGCAATGGTATTTGGTAATATGGGCGAAACTTCAGGAACTGGTGTTGCATTCTCAAGAAACCCTTCAACTGGTGAAGCAAAACTTTATGGTGAGTTCCTAATGAACGCACAAGGTGAGGACGTTGTTGCTGGTGTTAGAACTCCATTAACAATTGATCATCTAAAAGAAAAAAATCCAGCTGTTTATGATGAGTTTTATAATATTGTTTATAAACTTGAAAAACATTACAGAGATATGCAAGACATGGAGTTTACTATCGAAGAGGGTAAACTATACATGCTACAAACAAGAAACGGTAAACGTACAGCAGCTGCTGCTCTTAAAATCGCTTGTGATCTTGTAGACGAGAAAATGATTAGCGAAAAAGAAGCTGTACTAATGATTGACCCTAGACAGCTTGATGCGTTGCTTCATCCTCAATTTGATGTAAAAGCTTTAAAATCAACTAAGGAAATAGGCTCTGCACTTCCAGCTTCTCCTGGTGCTGCTTGTGGTAAAGTTGTATTCAATGCTGAAGATGCTGTTACATGGGCAAACAAAGGTGATAAAGTTATTCTTGTCCGTCTTGAAACATCTCCAGAAGACATCGAAGGTATGCATGTTGCTGACGGTATATTAACTGTTCGTGGTGGTATGACATCTCACGCAGCTGTTGTTGCTCGTGGTATGGGTACTTGTTGTGTATCTGGTTGTGGTGAGATTAAAATTGATGAAGAAGCTAAAACATTCTCTTTAGGTGGCAAAAACTTTGTTGAAGGTGATTTCATTTCTCTTGATGGTTCAACAGGTAAAATTTATGGTGAGGCTATCGCTACTGTTGACGCTTCAATTTCAGGTGACTTTGATAGATTAATGCATTGGGCTGACCAATTCAGAACACTACAAGTTAGAACAAATGCGGACACTCCAGCTGACGCTAAACAAGCTGCAAGCTTTGGTGCACAAGGTATTGGTCTTTGCCGTACAGAGCATATGTTCTTTGAGGGTAGCAGAATTAAAGCAATGCGTGAAATGATTGTTTCTAAAACAGAGGAACAAAGAAGAGTCGCATTAGCTAAACTTCTTCCAATGCAAAGAGGCGACTTTGAGGCTCTATATGAGGCTATGGGTGGCTTCCCTGTAACAATCCGTTTCCTAGATCCACCACTACATGAATTCCTACCAACTGCACAAGATGATATTGTTGCATTAAGCAAAGAAATGAATATTTCTATTGAAGATCTAAAAGCAGTTATATCTTCTTTACATGAGTTCAATCCAATGATGGGACATCGTGGTTGCCGTCTTGCTGTTTCTTATCCAGAAATCGCTGAGATGCAAACTACTGCTGTAATCGAAGCGGCAATCAATGTTAAGAAAGCTCATCCAGATTGGGATATTGTTCCTGAAATAATGATTCCACTTGTTGGTGAAATCAAAGAGCTAGCATACGTTAAATCAATAGTTACTAAAACTGCTGATGATGTTATTGCTAAAAATGCTTCTGATTTACACTATAAAGTTGGTACTATGATTGAGATTCCTCGTGCTGCAATAACAGCTGACGAAATAGCAACTGAGGCTGAGTTCTTCAGTTTTGGTACTAATGACCTTACTCAAATGACATTTGGATTTAGCCGTGATGATGCTGGTGCATTCTTAGGTTCTTACTATGAGAAAAAGATTTATGAGAATGACCCATTTGCAAGACTTGACCAAAAAGGCGTTGGTAAGCTAATTGATATGGCATGTAAATTAGGTAAACAAACTCGCCCTGACATCAAACTTGGTATCTGTGGTGAGCATGGTGGAGATCCAAGCACAGTTACTTTCTGCCATAAGGTTGGACTAAACTATGTATCTTGTTCTCCATTCCGCGTTCCAATCGCTAGACTTGCTGCTGCTCAAGCTGCAATTAAATTCAGCAAATAGTATATTATAATAGCATTATATATAAGAAAGCCAAAGAGCAATTGCTCTTTGGCTTTCTGTAATTATGTATATCTAATTATGCTTCTCAAAGTAAAAAGTTGATATAATAGTAAACAATAAAATAAGCATCAATACTGATAGAAGGGTGAAAAAAACTGTTATACTATAAAAACCAGAAATAATAGTTGCTAGTCCTAAAATTAACATAATAGCTGAATAACAAAAAGTGGAAGACTTTAATTTAATTATTTTTGTCCGTTCGTCATTTTCTTTAATAAATTGTTTTTCACAGAATTTGATATTTTTTAGTGACTTTATGTTAATTATAAGACATGTGAATAACACTCCTTCAATTCCAGCTAGTAATCCAAATTGATAACCTTTAATAAATTCACTCAAATTGTTTGAATTTAAAATATTATTTTGTAAGTAATACAAAGCAGGTATACAAGCACTGATGATAATAATTAATACTATGTACTGTTTTATTCTACTCCTAACTTTAATTTGATATTTTTCCATTATACTAATCCTCCAATTCGGTTAAATCAAATACTTCTTCAATTGTAAGATGAAAATATTTAGATATTTTACTTGCCAGTAATAGCGAAGCTACATATTTTCCGTTTTCTATTGAAATAATAGTTTGCCTTGTGACTCCTACAGCAGTTGCTAGTTCTTCTTGTGTCAGTTTATTTTGTTTTCTTAGTTGCTGTATTTTAGTTTTCATGCACTTCCTCGCTTTCGTATAGCTAACTTTACATTTCAAGTATAGTTCACTATGTCATAATTGTCAACCTGTATTGCCTATACAAATTTATTTAAAATAAATCCTTAATTGCTTTATTAGGACTTTATATCTGCAAATTAAATGTTTTTTATAACCGAAGAAATTATTTTAGCAAAATGTATCAATAAAATAGGTTTTGTGCCGATAATATTACTAGAAAAGGGGGCTTGCAATGGGAAAGTCAAAGAAAAATTCGGGGCGGTTGGCTTTACATAAACAAGTCTTTGTTGCAATAATGATTGCATCAATAATAATTTGTGTAATTATACGTATACATTATTTGTGTATAAATATTACACAACAAAAACAGCTTGTTATTAAGGACCTTGGCAACAGGCCCACTAGTAAAGTTAGTCAAATATACCAAGACTATAATAATGATAGAATTATAAATATAAATAATATAACAGGTATGAAGAGTGAAACTGTTTTTTCAAATTTAAAACAATCCAATTCAATGAAGAGTACACTTAATAGCCATTTAGTGTATGCTAGTATATTCACAATTATTGTTGCACTAATTATATACCTATGTTTTTTTGCATATCATAAAGCGTGTATAGTTAAAAAACTTAAAGAAGTTGTGGATACTGATTTACTTACAGGCGCAAGAAATATTAATAAGTTTAAGATTGACGCTAATATGTTGTTTGAAAAGAATAATCGTAATGATTATGTAATTGTATATATGGATATAGATAGGTTTAAATATATTAATGATACATTTGGTTATGAAGCAGGAGACAACATACTGTGTCATGTTGCTAAATGTTTAGACGACATGCTAAGAGCTGATGAGATTTTTGCAAGACTTTCAGCAGATAATTTTATAATATTAATAAATAATACTGGTGAAATGGAAATATTAGAAAGAATTAGAAATCTTAATTTAAATATTCAGGCAAACTATAAAATGCAAGAATCATCACATAAACTTGTAATTAGCTTTGGAATTTGCAAGTTAGAAAACAGTCATAGCGATTTAACAGCCAATCTTGACAAGGCAAATACAGCGAGAAAGTCAGTTAAAGGATGTCACACGAGTACATATGCATTTTATGATAATCAAATGCACCAACAAATTACTGATGAAATAGAAATTGTCGAGTCAATGCAAGCAGCACTTAACAATAAGGAGTTTGAGGTATATTTACAACCCAAATGTCAAATCAAAACAAATAAGATATTAGGTGCAGAAGCTCTTATTAGATGGATTCATCCACAAAAAGGAATAATATCTCCCAACAAGTTCATACCTATATTTGAGAAAAACGGATTTATTACCAAGGTGGATTTTTTTGTTTTTGAAGAAGTTTGTAAAACGTTAAGCTATATGAGAGAACATGGATATGAAATATATCCAATATCAGTAAATTTATCACGAGTACATATGCAGTCAACAGATTTTATTGATAAATTAATTGATATAGCCAATAAGTATGATGTTCCATCTGAATTGTTAGAACTTGAGTTGACTGAAACGGTAATCCTTCACAATATTGATGATTTATTATCTATAATGACAACGTTAAAGGAAAAAGGATTTCTACTGTCCATGGATGATTTTGGAACAGGATACTCATCATTAAACCTTCTAAAAGAATTACCATTTGATATATTAAAGATAGACAGAGGATTTTTCAATGATGTTCATGCAACTCAACGAGAAAAAATAGTAATTAAAGATGTTGTTGCTATGGCACATCACCTTGATATGAAGGTAGTATCAGAAGGTGTTGAGACACAACGGCAAAAGAAACTTTTACAAGAAATAAATTGTGATATGGCTCAAGGATATTTATATGCAAAGCCAATGCCAATAAAAGAATATCTGGAATTTGTAAAAAACAAATAAATAAAAGCTCTTCACTATTATAGTCAGTGAAGAGCTTTAAATAATTATAAGTTGTTTTCACCAAAATATCATTTAAGAGTATATTGGCTATTGTAAAAATGATGTTATAAAAATTATTAAAATAATAGCTGGAGCTATATATTTCATTGAAATGCTAAATAACTTTTTCCATCTAAATTTAATTTTGCCTCCACTTGTAATTTCCTCTGAAGCATTATCAATACCCCACACATAGCCCACAAAGATACACATAAAAAGCCCACCAATAGGCATTAAAATCTTATCGGATAAGAATGTTAATGATTCAAATATTGTGATTCCAAAAATCTTAATATTGCCCAGTGGTCCAAAAGATAATGCGGCAAATACTCCAATAAAAGTCATGATTAGAGAAACAAATATTGAAGAGAATTTTCTGCTCCATTTTAGGTTATCAATGCAATATGAAGTTACTACCTCTAATAGAGATACAGATGAACTAACTGCCGCAAAGAAAACAAGTATAAAAAATACTATTGCAAAGATTATTCCTAGTGGCATTGACTCAAATACTTTTGGTAATGTAACGAAAAGCAGACCAGGACCTGCTGATGGCTCAAATCCAAACGCAAATACAGCCGGCATAATCGCAAAACCAGCAAGTATTGCAACCAGAGTGTCAAGCGCTGTAATGATATAAGAGCTTTTTTGCAAGTTGACATCTTTTTTAAGATAACTACCATAGGTAATAAGTGCACCCATACCTAAGCTTAGGCTAAAGAAAACTTGTCCCATAGCAGATAGTAAAACCTTCGATAGTTCATCAAAACTATTAACTTTTGAAAAATCAGGAATTATAAAATACTTAATTCCTTCTAATCCACCAGAGAGTGTAACAGATCTAATAACTACAACAATTATTAGGATAAACAGAGCTGGAAGCATTATCTTGCTTGATTTTTCAATTCCTTTTGATACCCCACCAATTACGATAAAGCAGGTTATTGCCATAAATATGATATGCCATATAACAGGTTCAACAGGTGACTTTATAAAGTTGTTAAAAAATCCAGTTGCGTCTGAAATATGTGTGCCTGAAAAGAAAGTAACAATGTACTTTATTACCCAACCACCAATTACGCTATAATATGAGAGGATTACAAACGCGCATATTACACCAATAACACCTATAAACGTAAATCTCTTATTAAGACTCTTATATGCTCCAATTGGATTAAGCTTTGTCTTTCTACCAATTGACATTTCAGCAAGCATTATTGGTACCCCAATTGCTAATGCAAATATAATATATACTATTACAAAAACTGCACCACCATTTTGACCAGATAAATACGGAAACTTCCATAAGTTTCCGAGTCCAACAGCAGAACCTGTGGCTGCCATAATAAATCCGAACGACGAAGAAAACTTCCCTCGACTTTGCTTTTCATTTTTCATATTAATCTCCTCATATTACATAGATATATATAGTATTTGCATTCACCAGTGGCATATACTATCCCTACTGTTTTAGTATATTATACTAATTTCATTTTAAATGTCGATTATTTAATTTTTATAAAACCGCATAAATCAAAGCTTTTATAAAAATAATTAAGGTTCATTTAAAATGAAATAAGTATTAGTATATAGTATTTATAAAATAATAACAATAAAAATAAATGCTGTACGACAAAAAACGT
>DAMDCT010000032.1:0-1429 GCA_032091455.1 Oscillospiraceae bacterium
GTTACTGGGGGCAAAATGCGTATGCACGATTGTGCTTCTGTTGTTGATAGCATGGCAACTGCTTTTGTTAAAAACATGCATTTTGATTTAAGCTTTATAACAGGTGCTGGAGTAACTGCTGGTTTTGGTTTATCAAATGGAACTGATGAAACTGCAACATTTCAAAGAACAATTATTGAAAATTCAAGACAGAATATTTTGCTTATGCCAAGTCAAAAAGTTGGCGTTAATGCATTTATAAAGGTTTCGGAAATTAATAATTTTGATATTCTTATTACCGATTGGGACTCAGTTGAAGATGAACTTTCAAAAATTCAAGATTTAAACGTTGACGTTATTGTAGTCGAACAAGAATAATGCCACATAAGCAATGCCCTGCTAAAAAGCAGGGCATTGCTTATGTATTTGAATATATTATCTACACCAAACCTTATTTAACTTCAAACTTATCTTGTAGTAAAACTGTGTCAGCATTATCTGATACCATTACTTCAAAATCTCCAGGCTCTACAACCCAGTTATAATCTGGCATAAGAGTTCTTAACTCTTTAAAGCCTAATTCCATTGTGATAGTTTTAGTTTCGTTTGGCTCTAATTCAACACGTTTGAAGCCTTTTAACTCTTTGATTGGTTTTACAACAGTGCTGTAACAATCGTTTACATAAAGTTGTGCTACTTCCTCACCTTTCCTATCACCAATATTTTTTACATCAAATGTAACTGTTACTGTTTCATCTGGTTTAATCTTATGTGAAGATAATTTTAGGTTAGAATACTCAAATTTAGTGTAGCTTAAGCCATATCCAAACGGATAAAGTGGGTTCCAATCCATTTCAATATATTTTCTTCCACCTGCTGATTTTCTGCTATAATGACATGGGATTTGACCAACTGTACGTGGATAAGACATTGTAAGTTTACCAGATGGGTTTACATCACCGAATAGAACTTCTGCAATTGCCTGTCCACCCTTTTCCCCAGGGAAACCTGCTTGAATAATTGCAGGGATATTATCATTCTCCCATGTAATTGATGCTGGACGTCCTGTTTGTAATACCAATACTACTGGTGTACCTGTTTCATAAATTGCTTTTAAGAAATCTAGTTGTTTACCTGGCAAATCAAGCGTGGTTCTATCGAAGTTTTCACCACTTGTTTCCTCAGAATCTCCTAATGCAACAATTGCAACATCTGCATTTCTTGCAAGTTTTACTGCATTATCAATTGTTTCTTCACCTTCATCATAGCCAAAGATAACACGCACACCACGTGCATCATTTCTAAACTCTACCTTAACATCATAGGCATGTCCACTTTCCAAAGTGAATTTAACCATTTGATTTGCATCTTTTCCTTCCCATCCGTCTACAATAAGTTCACCATCAATATATAATCGCATGCTGTCTAAACTGCTTAAACCAATACGGCA
>DAMDCT010000032.1:1439-5307 GCA_032091455.1 Oscillospiraceae bacterium
GAACACAAAATTGCTTTGAATCAATGCATTCATCTGGTTTTAAGAAAATCCAGTTAAAGTTAATTTGCTTATCTAGTCTAGTCATTACTGGCTCGCCATCAAAATTATCTCCGTTAAAGTATTCACCTTTAAAGCCAAAATCCTTTTCACCAGTTCTTGCCCACCATTGAGGAATAGGCTTAATTTGTGTACCTAAAATGTTACATCCTTTATCATAAGTAATTTCTGTTTCATCAGATACAATTGACTTTATACCATCTAATAGGCTTAATGCCTTAAATCCATTTGGCTCTACGCAATAGTCACCAAGAACTGCTTTATTTGCATTTGGTCCAAGGACAGCAATCTTTTTAATGTCTTTTTTAAGTGGTAGTATATTATCTTCATTTTTTAACAATACCATTGCTTTTCTAGCGATTTCTAATGCAGTATCTTGGTGCTTTTGACAACGAACCACTTTTTCTTGCAAAGTTTCATCTATAAATGGATTTTCAAATAAGCCAAGCATGAATTTAACTCTTAGCATTCTTCTAACAGATTCATTTACATCCTCAATAGAAATTTCGCCTTCATCTACTAATTCTTTCATTAATGTTCTATATTCTTCATGAGAATAATCTGCAAACTGAACATCAACACCAGCTTTTACTGCTCTTTTCAAAGCTTCTTTTGGAGTTGAAGCTGAAAAGTGTGCAGTATGTTGCATAATAATTGCTGTCATATCGGCACGAACAAAACCTGGCATTCCAAATTTTCCTCTTAAAGTTTGAGTTAATATATCATTATCAGCAACAACTGGTATTCCATCTATAGAGTTATATGAACACATTGTATTTGTTGCTTTTCCTTCAACAAATGCTTCCTCAAAAACTGGCATACAGTAATGAAAAACATCATGGCGTCCCATTGTTGTTGGTGCACAGTTAAGTCCACCAAGTGGATTTCCGTAACCTGAATAATGCTTTAACTCAGATGCAACGGTATCAGATCAAGCCCCTCACCCTGTAAGCCTTTAACTACTGCAGTACCTAATTTTGTTGACAAATATGTATCTTCGCCATAGGTTTCTTCAGTTCGTCCCCAACGAGGGTCACGTGCTAAATCAAGTACTGGTGCAAATATTTCATGAAAACCGTAACTTCTAGCCTCAGTCGCTATTCCTCTACCCATATCATAAGCAAGTTTAGGCTCAAATGTTGATGCCAATGTCAATTGCTGTGGAAATATAGTACAGCCTGGACGAAATACCCCATGAAGTCCTTCCTCATGGATAAAGTAAGGTATACCTAAGCGAGTATGTTCTTGTGCGTATTTTTGCAAAACATTATAAACCTTTGCATTTGCTGCTCTCTTTTTCAACTGTTTAGTGCAATAGTTTCGAGTTTCCTCATCGATTTTATTTAAATCAATACTTGAGAAATCAGGATCAATTTCATTCAATTTTTCATCCCAAGTCATTTGATTTAATAAATCATCAATTCTCTCTTCGATTGGTGTTTCTTTGTCTTTGTAGCCCATTACAGCAACTCCTTTTAATTTGATTATTATAATATGTTTTATTTAGTGTGAAGATAATAATTTATGTGCTCGCGCACGTATCATTACACGAACTATATTTACCATATAATATATTTTCATAGCATATAGCGCTTTTTTATAAGATTAATTCTATCTTATAAAATAGAAATGGTCAAGACCATTTTAAACATTGTTTGCAATTTTTGATTGTATTAGCTATCTATTTGAATGTTTTATAGAAATCATTTAACGACCCATTAAAAACATTCATATCAATATATTGTTCTTTGCCTTTATACCCATTCAGTTTTATTTTGTCACAATACTGCCAAAATGTCCATTTTCGATTATCTGATAAATTTGGTGAAAGAAAAACATCACGTATCCAAATTGGATAATCTTTGTACTTATCTTTAATATATGAATTATAAGATTTTTTTGTTGCATAAATAATTGGTTTTTGACCATAATGTGATTCCAACTTTTCAAGTAATTCATCTAGTATTAGTGCTGTTCGTTCTTTATCAGGCAATTTCTTTTTCTTGTCACCATAAAATTCAATATCAACAACAGGAGGTAATGTACCATCTAACTTTGGTACTGCTTTAATAAAGTTTTCTGCCTGGGTTTGCCCACTGCTATCATAACTAAAAAAATGATATGCGCCAATTTTTAGTGTTGTTTTATTTGCATGTCCCCAATTGTATTGAAACTTTTCATCTTTAAACGAACTACCCTCAGTGGCTTTAATAAAAGCAAACTCAATATTTTGTTTTGATAGTATTCCCCAATCAATATCACCTTGATAAACTGAAACATCGACGCCCCTTACAGGATAATTTTTTGCACTAGGGTGATTTAAACAAATAATCCCTTTATATATCAGTAATACCGATAAGGATATTAAGATTAAAATTAGAGCTACTATTATGAGTAACTTTGATTTTAAAGCATGTTTCATAGATTGTTCCTTTATCTAATTATGATATTAATCTTATCTCTTATCAAACCCTACAAAATTTCCATTTTGGGGCATTCATTTTTTTATGCAACCTAATTGTATAAATTACAGTTTCTTTGTTGTTTTCTTACTTTTAATCATAAAAACTACAAGTGACAGTATTGCTATTATAGCAAAAGTAATTACTAACCAATCAGGTATTGAAACAATAAAACGATCTGTTAAAATAGTTCCTGAAGTTAGACCTAGCGATAGTATTAATAACCATAAATTTTTATTTTTCATAAAAAACTCTCCTCTTAAAAATACAAATTAAATTGTATTTATCTCGTATATTCTTGAAGTATCTCCCCATGGGTGTTTACCTACCCCTATATGTGTCCAACCGTATTTTTCATAATAACTAGTATGGTCTGTACATAGATATAATTTATTAAAGCCTTTTGCTTTTGCATCTTTACGTGCATTTTCAAGCAATAAGGCTCCTATAGCGTGACCTCGTGCTTTTTCTTCAACAAATAATGCACATAGATATGGGAATAAATCTATTCTGTCAACAAAATCATTCTGGATAAGACCACATCCTCCAATAATTTCGTCATCTTCATTAAGTACTAAATACCATTGAGGAAGGCTTTCATTTTTATTTATACAATCATCAAAGCTTTTTTCATATTCTTTTTTGTCAATTCCCCATTTGGATGCAAACCATTCAATTCCAATTTCACAATATTGGGGTGCTTCTCTAATGGATATTGTATTAATTTTGTCACTAATCACTTTGTTTCCCCTTTGCTATATAAGTAGTTTTTCAACAATTAAAATTTGCTAACAACATGTACACTAATGACGCTTATTTCCAATCATCTCTTGAGCATTTTTTAGCATTAGTTCAGTTATTTTATCTGTGGACATTATTCTTGCGACTTCGTGTATTCTTCCGTCTAGGTCAAGCTTAGTCACATCTGTAAAGGTGCTGTTGCCTTTACTCTCTTTTCTTATTAGGAAATGATGGTCACATAATGCCGCAATTTGTGCAGAGTGAGTTACTGCAATAATCTGGCGATTTTTTGCAGCCTCGCTTAATTTCAAACCAATCTTTTGTGCGGCTCGTCCACTTACTCCTGTATCTATTTCATCAAATATGAGAGTTTGTATCTCGTCCTTATCCGCAAGTGTGTTTTTAATTGCAAGCATAATTCTTGAAAGTTCACCGCCTGATGCAATTTTTGCGATAGGTTTTGGCGGCTCTCCCTTATTAGTTGAAATTAAAAATTCAATGCTATCTTGTCCTTTAGAATTTGGTTTAACACGTTCACGCTGAACTTCAACACTTACATTTGGCATATCAAGAAACTGCAATTCAGATGTAATTGATTCTATAAATCG
>DAMDCT010000032.1:5317-6268 GCA_032091455.1 Oscillospiraceae bacterium
GTTTTAGTAAACGTTCATACTCCTTAGTTCCCTCTTCACTTAACTCCGATAATCGTTTATCCGATAATTCAAGTTCATTAAGTTCTTCCTGTGCTTTATTTAAAAAATCAAGTATTTCCTCTATTGTTTCACCGTATTTGCGTTTTAACTTATGTATTTCGTCAAGCCTTGCTTCAAGTATATCAATTGCATTTTGGTTAAATTCAAAACCATCAAGATTACTTGATATTTGAGATGCAATTTCATCTAGTTCAACACTTAATCCCTCTAGTCTTATGCAAAGTTCATTTGAAGGCTCATGATAATCGACTATTTCCTCAACTGATTTTGTTGCCAAACGACTAAGTTCAACTGCTCCTCCACCATCTTCATATCCCTTAAGTGCATAATATGCCGCTTGCAAACCTTCAAGTATTTTTGTTTGATTTTTTATTTCAAGTTGTTTTGCTTCAAGCAGTTTATCTTCACCGATTTTCAGTTGGGCTGTACTAATTTCTTCAATTTGATATGTGAGTAAATCAATTTTTTGTGCCTTTTCCTGTTCATTGACTGAGATTTTTTTCATCTCTCTTTTTATCATTACAACATTTTTATAGCAGTCATAATACTTAGTTAAAAGCTGTGAAAAATCTCCGTACTTATCAAGTATATCAATGTGTTTTTCAGGTGCTAACAAAACTTGATTATCATGCTGTCCATGTATATTTATAAGTTCTGCACCAATTTCTTTTAAAATACCAACGGTTACTGGTCTTCCCATAATTCGTGCAGTACTTTTTCCATCCGCAGATATTTCACGAGTTATAATGAGTTCATTGTCATCCAATTCACTATCTTGCTCATATCCATACTCTGATAACTTCAAAATGGCAGAATTATTCAATCCTCTAAAACAAGCTGTGATAGTAGCTTTAGGCGTATTATGACGGACTATTTCTTTGGATGTTCTCT
>DAMDCT010000032.1:6278-13620 GCA_032091455.1 Oscillospiraceae bacterium
ATTAATAGCGTCAATAACTATTGACTTACCTGCACCTGTTTCACCAGTAAATACATTTAATCCCGTATCAAATTTTATGCTCGTTTTTTCAATTACAGCTAAATTTTCAATGAACAACTCACAAAGCATGTTGTGACCAATCCTTTCATAATGCACAAAATAATTTATATAGTTTTATAATCAGCCCAGATAAATACATCTGATAGAGCATTATAATCGTATACTAATATTATTACTTTTCCAAAAATTCATTAATTTTATCAACAAATTTATTTGCTGCTTCCTCAGAACGGAGTAAGATAAATATCGTGTCATCTCCAGCTATAGTTCCAACCACATCATTCATCAACATAGCATCAAGTGCAGCACATGCCGCATTTGCCATGCCAACATGGCATTTTATAACCACTGTATTTATTGCATAGTCAACTGAAATAACCGCTTCTATAAATACTGCTTTAAATTTAATTGAGTTTTTCTTTGCATTATACTCCAAGCGCTGTGAGTATTTATATTTATCTCCTTCAGTCAACGTTTTCACAAGGTCTAGTACCTTTATATCCCTTGAAACTGTTGCCTGTGTAACATCATAACCATTTTGCTTTAGTTCAATTAAAAGTCCTTCTTGAGTATATATATCTTTACTTGATATTATATCGAGTATTGCTTGATGTCGTTTAGTTTTCATATTATGACCTTACCTTTCTAAGTTCTCATTTCTAAGCTTGAACTTTTGATTTAATACTTCATAAAAAGAATTGTGATTTAAACTAATTAATCTTACAGTTTTTTCACTACACATAATTTCTATTTTGTCGCCTTTTTCAAGCTTTTCGCCCTGGTCACCATCAATGGTTATGTATATCGGGTGAAGGTTTAATTTTGATTCACAAACTGAAAGGACCTTTTCATACGAAAATATTACTGTTCTTGCAACCAGTGAATGTGGGCATATTGGGGTAAGTGATATGCTGTTTAAGCTAGGTTCAATTATTGGTCCTCCTGCTGAAAGTGCATATGCAGTTGAACCTGTTGGAGTTGAAAATATAATTCCGTCTGCTCTATAAGATACAATATGGTTTCCACCACAACTAACATCAAGATCAATAATTCTTGATAATGCGCCATTTGAAACAACAATATCATTTAGTGCAAGATATTCATGGACTTGATCTTTTGAATAATGCATGCATTTTAACAACATTCTATTCTCTATCTTATAGCTTTTATCTACTAGTTTTTTTAGCGGGGAAAGCTCGCTCATTTAAAGTCCCGCCATAAAGCCAAGTCTGCCTACATTTATACCTAAAAGTGGTTTATCATATATCACCGCATGTTTTGCAGAGTGAAGAATAGTTCCATCGCCACCAATAGCAATCACTACATCCGCCTTAGCAATAGCATCAAAAAAATCTGCATATTCAATTATGTTTATTTTAAATGATGTTTTATATCTAATATCCATAATTGAATTAATTCCATACTCATTAAGCTTTTGAATAATAAGTTCTGTGCATTTTACTGCGTTATGCTTATCTAAGTTTGGCATTATCAACGCTGTCATATAATTCTCCACCTTTTAATCAAATAATTATTTTGCTAAGCTTTTATGTGAATCTTCAACCATTTCTTTAACTTGTGTAAATGGAATGGTTTCTTCATTTGTTGTCTTTTTAATATAGTAAAGATATTCAATATTTCCTTCCGGACCTTTTATTGGGGAGAAAGTTGCACCTTTTAAAATAAACCCGCACGTGCTTAAAAAATCAAATATCTTTTCACATACTTCTATATGTGTGGAAAGTTCACGCACAACACCTTTTTTGCCCACTTTTTCTCTTCCTGCTTCAAACTGGGGTTTAACAAGACAAAGTGCCTCACCTTCATCGTTAAGCAGTTTAAACAAAACAGGTAATACCAATTTTAATGATATGAATGATACATCAATAGATGCAAAGTCCAGCGAAGTGCCTATTTGTTCTGATGTCACATAGCGAATATTAGTTCGCTCTAGGTTTACAACACGTTCGTCAGTTCTTAAACTCCATGCTAGTTGTCCATATCCCACATCAACTGCATAAACTTTTGTTGCTCCATATTTAAGCATACAATCAGTAAATCCACCTGTGGATGCACCGATGTCCATACAAACCTTATCAGTTAAATCTAAGTTATACATCTCAATTGCTTTTTCAAGTTTTAATCCGCCACGGCTTACATACTTTAAGCCTCCACCCTTGATTTCAATCTCGCTGTTAATTGGTACTGTCTGTCCTGCTTTATCACAACGTTCATTTGCAATGAATACGTTTCCTGTCATGATAATTGCCTTGGCTTTCTCTCTGCTTTCACAAAGTCCTTTTTCAACAAGCAAGACATCAAGTCTTATTTTATCTGCCACTTTATCGCTCCTAATAGTTATTCTTAATTAATGTAGTCAATTTATTTTAATATTTGTGATTCTATCCATTTCACAACTGAGTCAATAGCCTTTTTAGACATCATTGATCCATTGAAAATAATATCGGAATGCCATTTAGATGGCTCGACAAACTCGTTATGACGATACCTAACAGCATCTAAATATACTGATGATATTTCATCAAATCCCAATCCCCAAACCATATTTCGTTTTAATCTTCTAACAATTCTTTCATCAGCTTGACAATCCACAAATATTTTATAATCTAATTTTTCTCTGATTTCATCTCGTGATAATGCCATTAAACCTTCAACTATTACTATATCAAAATCCTCTTCTGTAGCTAATAATAGGTCAGCATCAAATTTGCAAAAATCTATAGCGTCGGGATGATTATGGTCCTCATACACAATCCGTGTTATTGGAGCAGTAATAAAAGGTTTTTCATCTTTATAATATTCATCAATATGAAAGGTTTTCAACTTAAAAGCATTTAACTTTTCTTCAAAACGTGTACAAACAGTTGTTTTGCCACTTGCAGATCCTCCTGCAATTCCAATTATCAATGGTTTCTTCAAAAAAAATCAATCCTCCTTTATTATATAAATACCCCTTTATAAAATATTATTACAAATCACATTAACATATTTTTGATTGAATCACAATCTAATGATACTGAAACAAATGCCTCTTCAACTGTGCTCTGCTGAACAAATGTATTGTCAATAGCACGAATAACATAATTCCCTTTGTAACCATTTTGAAGCAAAATAGCTCCTACTTGCTCTGCTATTCCGCCTGTTTTTATTCCCTCTTCAACAAAGTAAACTTTATCATATGACAGTGCAATATCAATAACTGCATTATCTATAGGCGAGATTTGAGTAAGTTTGAGAAGAGATATTTTTTTACCACTTTCAGCTAACTCACTAGTAGCTTTATAGCAATTAGAAAAAATTCTGCCGTATGAAATCAGCAATGTACTTGAGTTGTTATTACAATAGCTGTAGCTTGTTGATGCAATCATATTGTGGCTTTTCTTTTCACATCCTCGTGGGTATCTAACACAGGTAACACCGTTATCTTCTTGTATTGCTTTTTTTAAACATAGTGCAGTTTCTTCATATCCCTCTGGTGAATATATAATAACATTTGGTATATGACTTAAAAATGCAGTGTCAAATATACCTTGATGTGTTTCGCCATCCTCACCAACAATACCTGCACGATCAATTGCCAACACGACATGTTGGTTATCAATAGCAAGATCATGAATTATTTGGTCGTATCCACGTTGCAAAAAGCTTGAATACACAGCAAACACAGGAATTAAGCCTTGACTTGCTAGCCCTCCAGCAAATGTTACCGCATGTCCTTCAGCGATACCTACATCAAAAAATCTGTCTTTATGTGACTGATAAAAGTGTTGAAGACCTGTGCCGTATTTCATTGCAGCGGTAATTGCACAAATGCGATTATCTGTATCAGCAAGGTTTGTTATAGTAAGCCCTGCAATATCAGAATATGACTGCGGAGCAGACATTCCCTCATTACCTAATTCAGGGTCAAATTTCGATGTTGAATGGTATGCACCAGGATTTTCTTCAGCAAAAGAATATCCTTTTCCCTTAATGGTTTCAACCTGTATTACAACTGGTCGATTTAATTCTTTAGCACGATTTAGTACTCTTGTGAGATCCTCTATGTCATGCCCATCAGTTGGTCCTAAATAGCTAAACCCCAACTCTTCAAAAAATGTGGAACGATATATTAATGTTTTTAATAGTGATTTTGAACTTTCAAGCCACACTTTAATTGGTCTTCCCAAAACAGGGGTATGGTCCAGGACTTTTTCGACACCTGATTTAAGTTTCAAATAACTTGGTCTTGCACGAATTGTTGTAAGATAACGTGCAAATGAACCAACATTTTTTGAGATAGACATATCGTTATGATTTAAGATTACGATTAACCTTGTTTTACTTCTACCTGCATTGTTGAGTGCTTCATATGCTTGACCGCCAGTAAAAGCGCCATCCCCAATAATTGCAACAGCATAATTAAGCTTTCCTTGCATACTAAAAGCCTGAGCAATTCCGTATGCGGCTGATATTGAGGTTGAACTATGCCCCGCAATAAATGCATCATGCTCGCTCTCTCTTGTTTTAGGAAATCCTGATATCCCATCTTTTTTTCTTAAATTATCAAAAAGCTCTCGCCTATTTGTCAAAATTTTATGTGTATAACATTGGTGTCCAACATCAAAAACTAGTTTATCATCCGGCGAATTAAAAACTTTGTGTAATGCAAGTGTTAGTTCAACTGTTCCTAAATTAGAGGCAAGATGTCCACCAGTTTTAGATATAGAATTAATTAAAAAATCTCTAATCTCTTCGCTTAATTTATCAAGTTCTTTATTAGAGAGGTTCTTAATATCATTTGGCTTGTTAATATTATTTAATAGTTTATATTCCATTATTTCTCCAGTAGGCTTATTATTTAAGAGCTAGACTTTTATTAAAGCGCCCTTACAAAGTCAAAATTATTTGTGTTTATAAACTGCTATATATAAAGTGTCAAATATTTATGTACTACTAAATTTGTACATTCATTACAACTGTCACAGCTATTAATAGTTCTATAGCTTGTCTAGAATAATTTAGTCACGGGAATTATCATTGCTACTAATATTCCAAGCATTGCCCCACCCATAACCTCAAGGGGTGTATGCCCCAAAAATTCTTTAAGATGTTCTTTGTTTTTTGCCGAAAAAATTGCCTCGCCTTTGTTCTCATTGTTCTTTTTGACAATCATATTAATAACCCTTGCTTGTTCTCCGGCAGCTCGTCTAACCCCCATTGCATCGTACATTACAATAGATGCAAATAAAAATGAAATTGCAAATAGAGGGGATTCAAAACCAACACTTCTTGAAATTGCTATTGTCATACCACATACTGACGCAGAGTGCGCACTAGGCATTCCTCCAGCGCCAACCATCCGCTCAAAATTCAATTTTTTTGTAGTTACTAAATTCAAAATAGTCTTCATTACTTGGGCAAGTAGCCATGATATAACAGCTACGTTTAGGACATAATTATTCAATAAATTAGTTATTTTTGTCATCCTTGCGCCTCCAGTTTATGGTTAGTTTGTTCTATCTAATAACCTTTTTGCAAGATTTTTTATATAATCACAGTTATCAAAATCTTCGAGAATATCTATTGCACGTTGAGTGGTTTCACTTGCAATGCCCTTTGCACTTTTCAAACCATATAACGTAACAAACGTAGTCTTTTTATTTTCACTATCACTATTAAGTGGCTTTCCGAGTGTTTTTTCATTTCCAACTACATCAAGAATATCATCAATTATCTGAAAAGCTAGTCCAAGATTTTGACCAAAATTTTTGCTCTTTTCAACAATCTCGACATTTGCATTTGCACAGATTGAACCAATCATACAAGATGCTTGAATTAGTGCGCCCGTCTTCTTCATATGAGTTTGGAATAAAGTCTGCTCATCTACTTGGTGACCTTCATTTATCAAGTCCATAACTTGTCCACCCACCATTCCATCAACCCCTGCATTTACAGCAAGAATTTTAACAGCACGTAAACATATACTGTCACTTAATGTATTTGCAGTTGAATCAGATGAAATTACTTGAAATGCCAATGTTAAAAGTGCATCGCCCGCAAGTAGTGCATTTGCCTCACCAAATTGCTTATGGCAAGACGGCTTTCCTCTACGCAAATCGTCATCATCCATACAAGGTAAATCATCATGGATTAAACTATAGCAATGTATCATTTCAATTGCACAAGCAAAAGGGAGCGCTTTGCAAATATCTCCACCATTCATCTTGCAAAATTCAAGTACCAAAATACCTCTTATTCTCTTCCCACCTGCTCTTAAAGAGTAGTTCATTGCTTCTTTTACAATATCGTACTGCTCACCTGTTGTTATAATATAAGTATCGAGTGCATCATTAATCATTTCAATATATACATTTGTTAAGCTCTCATAATTATTCACTACTACTATCCGCCTTTAATTCCTCTATTTTCAATTTAGCAGTTTTCAACTCACTTGTACAAAATGAAGTCAGCTTTACGCCCTGCTCATAAACCTTTATAGATTGTTCTAACGAAAGTTCACCCTTTTCAAGTTGTGAGATAAGTTCCTCTAATTTTAATAACGCTTGTTCAAAAGTTAAATCCTTCATGTATATGACCATTCCCTTCATGCATTTTGAGAGTATTGGGCGGTTTGACATAGCCAAATAAGTATTATTACAATGGAATTTTAAAGAACTATGATTTAGTAACTTCTATAACTTTACTAATGAATTTACCATCCTTTAGCTTTGTTATTAGTTCATCATCTTCAATTACATTGTCTATTGAAGTTAGTATTTGTTTATCTTTATAAGTTATAGAATATCCTCTTGTAATGACTTTAAGAGGACTTAATGCTTCAAGCATGGAAACACTTTTTTTATATCGTTCATCATTTCTATTAATTATGTTCTGGCACGCTAAGTTTAACCTCTGTGATTTTACTATCAATTCTTGTTCACTCTGTTTTATTTTATTTGTAGGTGAAAGTGTTACAAGCCTTTGATATGTTGACTTTAGTTCATCATACTTTGCTTTTATATTAGATGTTGCATATCTCTCTATAGTTGCGGACATCGCCTCAATACTTCTGCTAATTTGTGCTATATCGGGTGCACATAGTTCTGCCGCCGCTGATGGAGTTGGCGCTCTAAGGTCAGCAACAAAATCAGAAATTGTAAAATCAATTTCATGCCCAACGGCTGAAATAACGGGAATTGAACAATTATAAATAGCCATAGCGACTGTTTCATCATTAAATGCCCATAAATCCTCAATTGAACCACCACCACGCCCAACT
>DAMDCT010000032.1:13630-20235 GCA_032091455.1 Oscillospiraceae bacterium
TAAAATATTAAGTATATCTTGAAGTGCCGCACCTGTTTTTGATGTAACAATGCCGATTTTTTTAGGCATTGCAGGTAACGGCCTCTTATGGTCTTCGTCAAATAATCCTTTTGCAGAAAGTTTTTGTTTTAATTGCTCAAATGCAAGAAACAATGCACCTATACCATCTGGCGATAGCTCATCACAGTAAAACTGATATGCACCATCTCGTTCAAATACTTGCACACTTCCACGCACGATTACCTTCATGCCATTTTCTACATCAAATTTAACCTTACTTGCATTCCCTTTGAACATTATCGCCCTTATAGACGATGTGCTGTCCTTTAAAGTAAAGTAGAAGTGTCCTGTTTTAATATGATTTGTAAAGTTTGATATTTCACCTTTAAGAGTTATACCTTTCAAGTTTATATCACTTGAAATAACATCTTTGATATATCTATTCAGTTGCGATACAGAAACCGCATCGTTGATTTGCATTCTTATTCACGCCCTTATATAAACCGAGTAGTGTCTGTTATTCTATATTTTACTGATTATCTTTCATGCTGCCTATAATTGCAACTCCTGCTGCATTGTCAGTTGAAAATTCAGGAGTTGCAAAAAGTCCATTATATTTACGTTTGACATTACACCACCAGCATAAACAATTGGTTTATCGCCATACTCGTTTAAAACTCCCTGTGTCATTTTATCAATAGCTGATTTAATATATTCAATAGTATAACGTGCTATATATTCGTTTGCTACTCCCCTATTAAACATATCCTCGCATTGATTTTGCACGCCAGAAAGATGTATATCTAACCCTTTTAGTGTAGGTTTAATGTTAAATTTTTCATCACAGTATAAGCTTAAATCAGTTAGTGCCTTTCCACATGGAAAATCAAGTGATAGCATTACTCCAACTCTATCGATAAGTTGTCCTGCATTTAAATCAAGTGTTTTAGCTATTAATGAAACATCAAAAAGTGTATCGTTTGGCGTAACTTTAAGACATTCAGTTGTACCACCCGACACATGAAAAGCAAAAAACTCATCTTTCAATAAGTTTAATGAGTTTGCAGAAAACAATGCCGCTATTATGTGCCCTTCTTGATGTGAACACTCATATTTTGGAACGTTAAGCACACTAGCAATTGATGAAGCAACCATATCTCCAACTAAAAAAGCTGGCATATATGACCCCTCAACGCTCCTCGGTCTTGTTGAAACGCAAACTGCTTTTATGTCATATTGCCCTGTTTTAAAAAGTTCATCAATAATTATATTAAGTTGTTTAACATGTGAAAATATGGCATCACTCTGTCTTAATCCAACTGTATTTTTAGCTACTGGCAGTAGCTTTTTCTTCATTACAATCTGATTATTAATTGGATCATAAATTGCAGCCGATGTCGTATAATTACTGGTATCAATCCCTAAATAGTATGACATTTTAAGCTTTTTTCTCCTTGGAAACTGATGAAAGTACTCCGTTTATGAAAGATACATCATCTTTAAGTGTATAAACCTGTGCAATTTTTACAGCCTCACTGATTGCAACATCAATGTCTATATCTTCGCAAAACATTATCTCATACATAGCAATTCTTAATACTGCAAGTGAAACCTTTGATATACGATTGATTGACCATTTTTTTAGGTGTTTTGAAATCTCAGCATCAAGCTCGTCCTTTTTTTGATCAACTCCACGAAACATTTTTATAACACTCTCATTTATCTCGATTGTGTCACATTCTTTTGCTATCTCGATTATTTGGTCAAGTGAATCCTCATTAAAAAGTCGCTCAAAAGTGAGCATAAACGCATATTGGCGCATCTGGTGCCTTGTCATTATAATTTCTCCATTCCCTTTATAAGTAGTTAAAAGCTAACCCTAATAAAATAAGAGGGCTAGCTTAGGTTTTTATTTTTGTTCTTGTAAAACGTGTACTCCTGTTACAAAGACATTTACTTTAGAAACGGCAATTCCTGTCATGTTTTGCACTGCGCTTTTGACAGTTGCTTGAACCTGCTCACAAACATCTTTAATTTTATAATTCATATCTACAACTATTGCAATATCTATATGCGCTGTATCTGATGAAACTTCAATTCTAACAGATTTTGCACTCGGAGTTGAGAGTACATTGTATTTCACAGGAAGTGTTGAAAGTGAGAAAACCCCTTCTAATTCCTTAATTGCATTTTGAGCAATTGAGGAAACAACCTCATTAGAAATGCTAAGACTGCTTTGTGTTTTTGTTTTATTTGTGTCCATAATGATTAATCCTCCGTTACAGATGTACTTTTCAAGTTATATATACTTTATTATACCACAAATATTAAAAGACACAACAATTTTATTTTTTACTATTGCTAATTTTGTAGAATAAATGAGTATAAATAACAGTGACGTATTGTATCCACCCTAGAATTAAAATGATTTACAATTCTTTAAGGTTAATTCAATACGTCACATAGTGAAATTGACATTTATTTTTTAAAAAGTGTAATCTCAATTATTTTACTTCGCAAATAGAAACATTCTCTCCTTTTACTTTGCATTCTCCAATTACAATGTTTTTAATTTGAGTTGCTTGATTTTGATCTAACCCAGCTGTTTTAACAACAACATTTGCATTAGTATCTGAAATATAAACCATACATTCTTCAAAACCTTTAGCTTTAATTAGGTTTTCAATCCTGCTTTCAGCTTCAATTCTATCAGTGATTGTCATTGCTTTTTTAGATGCTTCTTTTTTATCTATTTCAGTTAGTTTTGCGTCATCTAAAATTGTAGATATTGTTTGAATTGCCTCATCTCGTGATTTTGTTCTTGACAGTTTTGCCATTACAAAATATGTTTCATTTGCAATAGTTCTTGCATTAACAAGCTGTGCATCACCCAAGTTTTTACCTTTATTAGCTGTTTCTTCTTTCGCTTTTTGAGTATCTGCTGTAGTTTTAACGGCATCATCTTTGATGTTTTTAACCTCTTTATCGTCTTTGTTTGCTTTTACATCTGCGGCCTCATTCTTGTCATCTGGTTTTGCTGAAACGCCCTCTGTTACCATTTCTTTTGGATTGCCAGCTTGTAGTTTATTAGTTGTATCTAATTTATCATTTGTGTTTGCAAATGTCCAATTTAGATAAACCGCAACTCCCAAAATAAGTACTAATGACGCTAGTATAATTTGCTTTTTGCCAATAATTAGATTCGTTTTCATGTTTGTTTCCTCCCATATCATTAAAACAGGTTCCACCATTCCTGCTTGGTTACTAATTTTCCTAAAATATATATATTTTCACACAATAAGTAGTGCAAACACATTAAACATTAGATATTATACTATTTTTCACTTTAGCCTTGTTACGCATACATTATTTGAACCAATACCTAATGCGGTTTTAACAGCATCTATTACCTTTTCTTGTATAATAACATCATCTCCACCCTCACATACAATTACCACTCCTTTAACGGTTGGTTCTAATCTTGTTCTTATAAGAGCTGTTTTTCTACCGTTAGAGTCTTCCACCAGTATGGTTTTTTGCTCATAGTTATCTCGTTGCTGTATGGTTTGCTCATCACCCATTGCACCATTTGTTTTGTCAGTGTTTTGCTTTTCCTCTTTTGCATAAACATATTCGACACCATTTTTTAGGGTAACCATAATATTTGCTTTACCCACCCCGTTTATTGATGTCACAAGCTCCATAACCTCCTGCTCAAGTAAAGCCTTATATTCTTCCATTGTTTGCTCTTTTGTATCAGTCTGTTGCTGTGGCTTTTTATTTGGAATGAATGATGTAATTGCAATAATAATAATACCTGCAATCCCCAAAAGCATTATGAATTTAAGCTTTTTATCTCCTTTTAAAATTTCACTAAATTTCATTTTTGTGACCATTCCTTTCGTACGGACTGGGAGCTTTGAATTTTTCCGTAACTAACTCTTAAAAATACTCTTACTTAAAAAATAGAAAACTCTTGTTTGGAAAACTAATTCTCCAAACATAACCTCCTTAGTTTTGCTTTTTTCTTAAAGTTATTACGCTCGGTGTTATCCCGACCTCCTTTTTCACGATATTCTCTATCATTCTAGTCGAATTTAATGTTTCATTATCTATATAAACCATCAGCTTAGTAATAGATATGTTACTATCTTTAGTTTTATTAACTAAAACCTCAACTTTTTCAACTTTTATATTATCATTTTTTAAAATACGCACCAAAGAGTTTTCAATGTTTTTTTTTGCAAGTGTTAAAAACTGATTTTGTGTAGCTTCTTCTAGCCTTGTCTGCGTTTGTTCTGGAATAAGGTCATCAACATCAATTTTAAAATTTATATTTGATGAGAAAAATGGTGAAATAAGACTCGTTAAAAAAAACAAGCTTATTGAAAATTTAAGTACCTTATCAAGTTTAGTATCAGGTACCAGCATTGAAAATATTGAAGTTACAACTAGCGTTATACATATTGACATTCCTATTGTTTTTATAGCTTCCATAAGTTTACTCCATTTCACTTCATCTAATTTTCATATTATTTATTGTTTAACTTACGCCTGTGCTCAGTGTCAACATTATTGTTATTGAAACTGTCAGAAGCACGAAGAATACAAGTAATATACCTAAAAGTAATGATAAAACGGAAGATGCCGCTTTCAAAAGAGATGTTATTCTATCAGTTGCCAGCATATCGCTTATTGCTCCTGTAACGCTAAGCGATAATTGCATTAACATAACCGTTATAATACTAGGCAAAAATGCGGCAATAACTGCTATAATACCAAACCCACCAACAGTTGACTTAATTACTCCCATACACCCTTGTACTGAGTTAAGTGCTTCGCTAATTGCAGCCCCTACTACAGGTAAAAATGCAGTTAATGCAAACTTTGTAGCTTTCATTGACACTGTATCAGCAGATGTAGCTACCACCCCTTGAACCGTTAACAAACCTATAAATATAGTCATTAAAAAGCTAAGCACAACTATAACTGTATTTTTAACTGCACGTGCAATCCCATCAATATTTATTTGAGTTGAAGTAGATCCAATTAAACAAAATGCTAAGTATATTGCTAACAATGGAACCAGTACAGATGCAGAAATCCTCGATATAACTTGAACCACTCCGGCTAAACTTGCACTGTATGTCATTGCTGATATTGGCTTTCCAGATGTCGTTATTATTCCAACATATACGGGTATAAAGCTTAATAAAAATGCGCTAACCTGCTTTATGACATCTGCTGTTTTGGTTATCATTTGAGCAATTGGAACAATGATAGTTGTTGCTATACATATGACAGACACAACAGAAAATACTTTTTCATATGAAGCATCGTTAAATCCACTTTTAAGAGAATTCAGTAATGCACAAAGAAGTATTACTCCAATACTTGAAAGAAAAACTGTAAGAGGCTTGGTTACAGCTTTTTTAGTTGTCTGCCATACGCTTCTAACAAAATCAAAAAATCCAATATCCAATATATCTTTTGAGTCAATGCTATCAATATTATTTTCATGCAAAAGGTCTTTTGCATCATTAGGAATATCTGCAAACAATCTGTTTGCTCCACTTTCTTCTAAAAGCTCATCATACTGCTTTTTAAAATCTTCCATCATTTTATTTTCTTCCTGAGCTGATACGCATGGAACAAATGCAAGAAAAAGCACGATAGTTAATATTATTGTTTTTATAAGTTCCTTCATTTTATCAATCCGTTCATATGTAATCTTCCTTAAACGATATAATACTAATTGTATATTCAATAACTTGTATTTATAAGTTTAAATGCAATATCCACAAGATTTTCAAATAGTGGAAGTGATATTATTAGGATAAATACTTTTCCACATAATTCAACCTTACTAGCAATTGCCGTTTGTCCTGCATCATTGCAGCTATCGCTTGCTAGCTGTGTCACATAACACACACCCAATGTTTTGATGATTGCCTTTGTATATTCGCTATTTATTGCGGCTTTTTTCATAAGTCTTGTCATTGCCTCAAATGCAGGCATTAGGCTAACTATAATCATTGAAAATATAACCAATCCACAAGCTAATGAAACAAGCATTGCGTATTCGGGCTTATATTGTTTCATTAATATACATATTGCAGTTGCAACAATGGCTAGTCCTATAATTGCAAATATGTTCATTTTAAATCCATCCCTATAAAAAATTATGAGACAACGATAGCAATACTAATATAGTAACAATGCTACCATAATCCAAACACATTCTTAATCACATCAAACAGGTCCTTTATCTCATAAATTATCATCATTAAGACAACAATAAGACCTGCAAGCGTTGTCATCATTGCCTGTTCTTCTCGACCTGACCGAATAAGCAGCTGATTCAAAACTGCAACAATTATTCCAATTGCAGCTATCTTAAATATTAAATCTACATCCATCGTTTCCACACTCCTTTTTAAGTTGCTTAATATATATGCTAAACACATTGAAAAACAAATTTAAATTACTAATATTGCAGCAGCTACTCCAGCCAAAATACCCAATGAACGATACAGTTTTCCTGTGGTTTTATTTTGTTCAACCGCATCAGCAGTCAATTGCTTTATTATCTTCTCTAATAATGA
>DAMDCT010000032.1:20245-26097 GCA_032091455.1 Oscillospiraceae bacterium
CTCCACATCATAAGCACCAATTATTTCTGATAATTGTATAAGCGGTTCATAATCTTCTTTATTTAATGAAAGTTCACTTTTAGACTCATCTAAACTTTGCTTCCATACCTGTGGGAAATTCATATTTGTATCAAGTTTTTCATTGCATCTCTTTATGAAAGTTAATTCGTTAAAGCTTTCACTACTAGCTAGTCTATTTATTATTGATTTAGTTGGTGCTTTTTCATATTCAAGATATACTTTTATCCTCTGTAATAACAAATCGCATTGTTCAAGTTGTTTTACTCTATTTTGAAAACGCTTACTTATGTAAAAGCCTATATAGCTTCCAATTAATATTAAGATTGGACATAAAATAAGTTTCGGCATATTTAAACTTCCTTTCGAATTAACATGTGATTATTCATTTCAAGTGTTTTTGTTTATTTCTCTTGCTTTAACAAATGAAATTAATGGTGCTTCATTTTTTAGCTGCTGTGTTGTGTTTTTCATGTTAAAAATTTCTTTTACAACACATGGCTTGTCTGAACCTTCTAGCAAAACAATGTTTTGAAATGCGCCTTCATTTATCAGGTCGACTATATGATGTTTTCTTAGTAACTCGTCAAAAGAACCTGCGTGGGCAGTTGCTATAACCTCTACTCCTGCATTTAAACTTTGCCTTATTGATATTGCATCTTCAATGCTTCCAATCTCATCTATCACAATAACCTTTGGTGACATTGACCTTATTGCAATTGTCATACCCTCACCTTTTTTATAGCCATCAAGTACATCCGATAAAACGCCTACATCATTTTGCGGTATTCCATCTTTTACTGCAGCTATTTCACCACGTTCATCTATAATTGAAATCTTTACGTAATACCCTAATAACCCATTAGAAAGAGAATATGCAACATCTCTTAGTAGTGTTGTTTTTCCACTTGCAGGTGAACCAATGATAAGTGTAGAAAACACCTTGTCCTTATAGAGGGTACTTACAAGTTCTCTACTGACACCTTTAATTTGCCGTGCAATTCTAAGGTTGATAGAACTAATATCTGTAATTGAAATTATTTTTTCATTTGCCATAACACAGCTGCCTACTACTCCTGCCCTATGTCCACCGTTTATTGTTATAAATCCCATATTAATTTTATCTTTATAACTATGTACTGAATATTCAGTAAGTCTTTTTACGCATTCGTCAAGTTCAGACTTTTTTACAATATACAAGTCACTTGCTAAGTCTTTTTTAAGCTTGCCACTTCTATCCACAAATCTCTCACCATCAAAAGTTGATACTACCAGTGGTTTATCTGCCCTTAGGCACACTTCTCTCACTCTACATTGAACTTCATCAGGTATAGCTGACAAAAATGTTTCGAGTTTAACAGTTAGTCCACTCAATGCTTCAATAAATTTTTTATCCATTATTCTATCCGTCCTTTTTACATATTGATACTTGTACATTTTTCTATATCCGTTTATCAAATCTTATGAGGACAAGCGATATTTTAGAACTATATTTTATTATAAGTTTTTATTTATCGAACAAGACTTAGCTTTTGATTATTTGTATATTTACCCATTACCACCTTGACATATATAATATTTTACTATATGATTTTATATGAAAAATGAAAAATTTATATTAATTTTAGAATATATGCAATTATTCAACCAACTTTACATTAGTACTTCGATTTAACATTTTGTAATACAAGCCTTTATATGATTCTTACTTTATATCAAATAAATATAATTATCTTAAAGGAGCATTCTATGAATAAAGTTATCATTAATGTGTCAAATGCATATACTGCATATGTTGGCTCTGATATTTTATGCGAAATTGGAAGAGAACTTCCATCAAAGTATGAATCATCAAAAATTGCCATAATTACAGATGAAGTTGTTGCTAAACTTCACCTTAATTGTTTAGTTACAAGTCTTGAAAATGCAGGATTCAATTTATGTATTCACATTTTTAAAGCAAGTGAAAAAACAAAAAATATGCAAACTGTTTCAAATATATTGAATTTTTTTGCTCAAAATAGAATTACATGCACTGATCTTGTTATTTCATTTGGCGGTGGAGTTATATGTGATATTGTAGGGTTTTGTGCAAGCATTTATCTTAGAGGAATTAATTTTATTTCTATTCCAACTACACTGCTCGCTATGATTAATTCTTCAATAGGAGGAAAAACAGCAATAAACAATGAATTTGGAGCAAATCAAATAGGTACATTTTATCATCCCAAAGCCGTATTATGTGATATTAAAACATTGAAAACGCTACCCAGAAATACTTTTCGAGATGGTGTTGCAGAAGTTATAAAATATGGTGCAATATACGATAATAATTTACTTGAGTCACTTTGTAATATTGTGACAGATGATGATATCCTTTCAATTATTACTAGATGTATTAGAATTAAGAGTAGCTTTCTATCTACAGATGAATTTGATAAAGGCATAGGCATATTTCTTGAATTTGGAAACACTATTGCACATGCTATTGAACATTATAGTAACTATTCAATAAAGCATGGACAGGCTGTTTCTATCGGTATGGCAATGACTACAAAAATGTCTGAAAATAATAACCTTTCTAAAAAAGGTACATATAGTAGTCTTTCTAGCGTTATTAAACATTTTAATTTGCCATTGAGTTACAATATTCCTCACGAAGACCTATTAAATCAAATTAGGCGTGACTCAAAAATAAATGGGGATATTCTTAACCTTGTTTTGCTCAAAGAAATGACAAAGCCCTTTATTCATAAAGTAAAACTCAGCTCTCTTATCAATTCTCACAAAGATTATCATTAATTAATTATTAAGTATTTAAGTATATAATTTTAATAACAGACACGCATGAACAATAAGGAGTTAAACATGAAAAAAATATCTACAAACTATAAACTTTCTTTCTTTTTATTTGTACTCTACACATCTACATATCTAATTGACTATTTTACAAACAAGTCAATATCTTTAATTCCATTTGTAATGTGTGTTGGATCTTTAATAGTATTTTTTATTTTTCTTCGAAAACTTGACACCATATATTACGTTGGCATATTAATCTTTTCAGGATTAGCATTATACTTTGGCACAATGCTAAAATTATATTCTATCATACCAATTTATGATTTAATCTTGCATTTCGCAAGTGGTATTTTGCTAGTTTTCTTAGGGCATTATGTATATGATTTACTTATTGCACGTCATAAAAATTCAAGTATTCCAATGGTTATCACCATCTCATATTGTACTTTACTCTCAATTGCAAGTGCCGCTGTATGGGAAATATGGGAGTTTACGGGTGATGTTTTATTTGGGCTAACATCTCAAGGCTCAAATATATCTGATACAATGACTGATATTACCGCTGGGTCAATTGGTGCTGTAATTGGTGGCTTTATGTTGTGGATTATTCTTAACCATAAGAGTAAGAAAAATTTATAGTTAATTAAAAAACTTACAAAACAAAAACCACAAAGGGGCTTCCTCACTAACTTAATAAGTTAGTGAGGAAGCCCCTTATTATATTTTATGTGTTAAAACCATTAAGTAACTGAAATAATTAAAATTCTACACCACTTTTATGTCTTATTTCTTGTAATACTCCACTCACTTTAATACAAAGATTTGATACGTATTCATAGTCTTCTTTATGAGAACTTAAATCTGTAATAAAATTATAAAAACTTTCAGCTTCATATTGCATCGTCTTTACTTTATCATCAGCTGAAAATATTTGCTCAATTGTACCATCGTTATGTCTTAGTTTTATTGAATTCAACGTAGAAATTTTATCAATGATTATTGTGCCCTCATCCCCTTGTATCTCACTGCTGATTGCTGTATCAGCTATTTTTGAATAAGTTAGCAATACAATCATATCGTCATATTCTATTGTACTACAACCACATAGATCAAGTGTTGATGGTAGTTTGACTGCATTAGAAGTAATGGACTTATACTCTGGAAATAAGTGCAACGCAATATACAAACAGTATACTCCTATATCCATAATACATCCTGTTTTCATATCAATATTAAATATATTTGGTAACTCACCACTTATTAGCTTTGGATATTTTGATGATAACTGCGAAAAATTTAGTCGCGCAATTGAAATCCTACCAATCCTTTTTAGTGATTGCTCTAATATTTTAAGCTGTGGTGTGTGGATTGACATGATTGCTTCCATAAAGATAACATCATTCTCTTTTGCAATGGAAACTAACTCCATTGCTTGTTCCTTTGAAGATGTTATAGGTTTTTCACAAATAACATGCTTTTTATTTTGCAAAAACAGCTTGCTCTGTTCAAAGTGTAGTACATTTGGGCTGGCAATATAAACTGCCTCTATTTTATCTGATTTTGCCATATCAATTATACTATTAAATGTATATATTGCATTGTTCTTTAGGGCAAATTCTTTTGCTTTTTCTATTGTACGAGAATATACTGCTTCAAATTTCAAGCCTTCAACTTCCCTTGATGCCTCAATAAATGCTTCGGTTATCCAACCTGTTCCTATTACTCCGAACTTTATCATATCTATATTGCTCCTCTTATTTTTTACATAATTATATCATGTAAACTTTAACTATTGCAATAACTTGTTAAATAATATATAATTTACTTAGTTAAAGGGTAATATTTCCTGTATTGAAATGGAGTGATATATACATGCCAATTAATGCTATTCTAAATCACAACATTAAGCTGTCTAAAAAGTTTAGTGTTAAGACAATTGAATTAATATTTTTTATAATTATAACTATTATTTCAATTTTTGCGAGGTTTACACTATTCCCCTATAAATCTGCAGATTACAACACTTTTTTATTACCTTGGTTTAATGACTTGAAAAATGCTGGTGGATTGAAAGGGATTGGACTTACTTTAGGCGACTATACCCCACCCTACATCTACATTATGTCGTTATTAACCTATCTTCCCATAAATAGTTTAATTTCGATAAAACTTATATCATGTATTTTTGACATTGGTTGTGCCTTACTTATAATGAAAATTGTATATGAAAGATTTCACAACAAAGCATACTCACTTTTAGCCTACACTTGTTTTTTATTTGCACCTACTATTTTACTAAATAGTGCTATGTGGGCACAGTGCGATGTAATCTATACAATGTTTTTAGTTTTATGCATCTATTTTTTTACTAAAAACAAACCTTTTTTAGCCGTTTTGTTCTTTTCTATAGCATTTGTTTTTAAACTCCAAGCAATATTCTTAGCACCACTGTTGCTGATAATGTGGCTTAAAAACAAAATGAAATTCATTCATTTTTTCCTTATTCCTTTTGTATACCTTATCTCAATTTTGCCAGCATTATTTATGGGTCGTCCTATTTTTGAACTATTGACAATATATATTTCGCAATCTGGTCAGTATCAAAAACTTTCTTTAAATGCTCCAACTATTTACAGCTGGTTTTCAAATGATCACTCCTACATGCTTGGTGCTTGTGGAGTTTTATTTTGTGGGGCTATTGTTTTATCAATAATCTATATTTTATATAAAACAAATTTTGAAATCGATAGTAAAGCAATTATTTCATTTGCGTTTTTATTTTCATTAATTGTACCGTTTTTATTACCGCATATGCATGAAAGATATTTTTATGTTGCAGATGTTATTTCAATTATATATGCGTTTTATAATACAAAGAGATTTTATATTCCCATTTGTGTAATACTAAGTTCACTTTTATGTTATTGCCCTTATTTATTTGGCACAAATCCAGTTAAAATTGAATATGTTGCCATTATAGTTTTATTTGTCATATATGTAGTTGTTATGGACACTCGAAGGCATTTTAATAA
>DAMDCT010000033.1:0-311 GCA_032091455.1 Oscillospiraceae bacterium
ATGAAAAGTTAAAAGCAATGAAAAAAGCTTCAGAGATTACTGAAGATGATTTGAAGACAGGTGAAGATCTTGTTCAAAAACTTACAGATAAATATTGCAAACAAGTTGATGATCTTATTAAATCAAAAGAAAAAGAAATAATGGAAATCTAATCGATTGTAAGAGAATTTATATAAGTAAACATTTTTGTATTATTTATGTTTATTTATTATTGTATATTATTTTAAAAGGTCGTATAAAGGAAATCAAAAATGGCACAACAAAACGTGCTTCCACAGCATATTGGAATAATAATGGACGGTAATGGCAGG
>DAMDCT010000033.1:321-1450 GCA_032091455.1 Oscillospiraceae bacterium
GGTGGGCAAAACTCCGTGGACTTCCTCGTCCAATGGGACATAAAAAAGGTGCATCTACATTCAGAAATATAGTTCGTCATTGCAATAAAAGAGGAATTAAATATCTAACTGTATATGCATTTTCAACCGAAAACTGGAAACGACCTCAAAAAGAAGTTGATGCAATAATTAATCTATTACGTGAATATTTAAATGACGCTAAAAATTACAAAAAAGAGAATGTTCGAACTAAGTTCATTGGTGATTTGTCTGTGTTTGATGATGATATACGTAAAAAGATTGATGAATGCGAGCTGGAAAGCGAAGGTTTTACAGGTTTAACCCTTAATATTGCAATTAATTATGGTGGGAGAAATGAATTGGTAGCAGCCACTAAGGCTATTGCAAGCGATGTTAAAGATGGCAAGATTGCAGTTTGCGATATAAATGAGCAATTAGTAAGTGATATGCTTTATACACATGGTCAGCCAGATGTTGATTTAATTATTAGACCAAGTGGAGAATACAGGTTATCTAATTTCTTATTGTGGCAATCAGCATATGCTGAATATATATTTATGAATATTCTTTGGCCAGATTTCAATGAAAAGCATTTAGACAAAGCATTAGACGAATTTGCGCGTAGAAACAGACGATTTGGAGGTGTATAGCTTTGAAACAAAGAACGATAACCGCAGTGGTTGGATTATTTTTGTTTTTCACAATATTGTTTTTCTTTGAAACATATTTGTACAATATTGCAATTGCTGCTGTTTCAATATTAGCAGTGCATGAACTTTTACTTGCTAATAAATATACAGGTAATGTGTTTTTGACAATTGTAAGCTGTACATTTGCTGGAATTGTGCCATTGATTGTAACAAAAGCTAATAATACAAATAGCGTTATAGCAATAATAATACTTGTAGCAATATTATTTGGGGTTTTACTTAAAAACCATGAAAAAATCAAATTAGAACAAATAGGACTTACTTTTTTTATTTCTATAATATTTCCATTCGCATTTGCAACACTTGTGTATATTCGTGATCAATTTGGATTATATACAGGACTTTATTACACGTTAATTGTTTTTGCTTGTGCATGGGGTTCTGATACAGGAGCTTATTTTACAGGGAGGTTTTTTGGT
>DAMDCT010000033.1:1460-1776 GCA_032091455.1 Oscillospiraceae bacterium
AAAATCAGTCCTAATAAGACAATTGAAGGAGTTTATGGTGGGGTTCTCTCCTGCTTAATTTCCGTTTCATTAATAACTTATTTATATTGGTTGGTGATGGGGAATTATTTTGGAGTATCTGTTAACATCAACTATGTTATTCTCTTAATTATTAGTGTTTTGGGTTCACTTGTTGGAGTTTTGGGCGACTTAACCGCATCTATGATAAAACGTCAATGTGGTATCAAGGACTTTGGTTCAATAATGCCAGGACATGGAGGAATTGTTGACCGATTTGATAGCACTTTGTTCATTGCGCCATTTTTCTTTGTTGTTC
>DAMDCT010000033.1:1786-25615 GCA_032091455.1 Oscillospiraceae bacterium
GTAAAAACAAAATTAAGGCGGGGGAACTGTGGTCACCCGCCATTGACAATTAGTATATGTAATTTTTTAATAGAATTTATCATTATCGTATAAAGAAAGATATGGATTGAATTTTTAAGCATCTGTACGAAAGGTATGGTTATAATTATGAAGACAATTAGCATCTTAGGCTCAACAGGATCGATAGGCACACAGGCAATTGAAGTGTGCAATGAGCTTGGATTTAAAATAGATGGATTAGCGGCAAATAGTAATACTACATTGCTTGCAGCGCAAGCAAAAGCACTCTTGCCAAAAAAAGTATGTATATTTGACGAAACAAAGTATGAGGAATTAAAGCAAAAGATTAATAATATTAATATAGAGATTGTTACTGGTATTGATGGCTTGTGTGAGGTTGCAACGATTGATAGTGTGGATATTGTTTTAAACTCCGTAGTTGGCATGATTGGACTAAAACCGACACTTGCCGCAATAGAAGCAAAGAAGGATATTGCGCTAGCAAACAAGGAAACGCTAGTTACTGGTGGCAAGCTTGTAACAGAAACTGCAAAGAGAATGGGAGTATCTATTTTACCAGTAGATAGTGAACATTCAGCGATATTCCAAGCATTACAAGGAAATAATAAGGAGCAAGTTAAAAAAGTAATACTTACAGCTTCTGGTGGACCTTTCTTTGGCAAATCAACAAAAGAGCTTGAAAAAGTTAATATAAAAGATGCTTTAAATCACCCCAACTGGGACATGGGCGCAAAAATTACAATTGACTCTGCAACACTTATGAATAAAGGTCTTGAATTAATCGAGGCTTGTTGGCTGTTTGATAAAAAACCAAATGAAGTTGAAATTATCGTACATAGAGAAAGCGTAATTCATTCTCTTGTAGAATATGTAGATAACGCAGTTATTGCACAACTAGGTGTGCCAGATATGAAACTGCCAATACAATATGCGTTGACATATCCGAATAGATTACCGTGTAACACAGGCGAGCTTTCACTTGTCGACTATGCAAACCTTACCTTTGCAAAGCCTGATATTGACACATTTATTTGTTTAAAGGCATGTATTGAGGCGATAGATAGAGGTGGATTATATCCGACCATTGTAAATGGTGCTAATGAGCAAGCAGTAGAGCTTTTCCTAAATAAAAAAATATCTTTCTTAGATATAGGTAAACTGGTTTATGCCTCACTAGATGAAGTAGAAGTAAAAGATGAATATACACTTGAAGGAATTATTGCAACAGATAAGCGAGCACGAGAATACGTTCTAATGCAATATAAATAGCACTAACACAATTTGAAAATAGTGTGAACACAATATAATAAAAAGGGGAATACGTAATTGTCTATTATTTACACAATACTGATATTTGGACTAATCATATTTATACATGAGTTAGGACACTTTATTGTTGCACGTTTAAGTGGTGTAACAATTCATGAATTTTCACTTGGAATGGGGCCTGCAATTTATAAATTTAAAGGGCCAAAAGTTACTTATTCGCTAAGACTTTTACCGATAGGCGGATATGTTTCTATGGAAGGTGAAGACGCAGAGTCTGAGGACGAAAATGCATTTAATAAAAAAGCAATATGGAAACGCATGTTGATTGTTGTTGCGGGTGCATGTATGAACCTTATTTTAGGATTAGCAATTATAACATCGATATATGCTACAAAACCCATATATAACTCTGCAACAGTAGCCGAGTTTATGCCTAATGCGACAACACAAGCATCAGGCTTACAAGTTGGCGATAAAATTGTAAAAATGAATAAAACAACAGTTATGATTGATCAAGATGTAATTTTTGAAGCACTTAGGGACAATGATGGAATTATTGATATGAAAGTAATTCGTGACGGTAAGAAAATCAATCTTCCTAAAGTTAAATTTGATATAACTGGTGAGGGTACTAAAAAGAGTATCAATATTGACTTTAAGGTTAAAGGCGTTAAGCGTACTTTTTTCACAGCAATAAGCTATTCGTTTAAAAATACAGTTTCACTTGCACGTAACTCATGGGCAGGAATTGGCGATTTAGTTACAGGAAAGCTAGGATTAAACGACTTATCTGGACCAGTTGGTGTAGGTCAGGTCGTAGATCAAGCATCTAGTCAAGGCTTTAAGAGCATAATGCTACTAACTGCATTTATCTCAATTAGCATTGGTATGTTTAATTTATTGCCATTCCCAGCACTTGATGGAGGTCGTTTCGTATTTTTAGTTATTGAAACAATAATAAGAAAGCAAATTAATCGTAAAATAGAAGGCTATGTTAATGGAATAGGTTTAGTATTGCTACTGGGCTTAATGCTAGTGGTTACATTCAAGGACATAATTAAACTATTTTAGTATACAAAAGATTGGTGGGTAATTATTTTGAAACGTGATGTTAAGATAATAAAGGTTGGCAATGTGCTTTTAGGTGGAGAAAAAATTATAGTTCAATCAATGCTTAATGTGCCAGCTGATGATATAGAAAAAAACGTTCAACAGGCAATTGAATTAGAAAAAGCAGGTTGTGAAATTCAACGTGTTGCAATTCCTAATGAAGATGCAATAAAACTAATTCCTGCAATTAAATCAGCCACGAAAATTCCACTTGTTGCGGATATACATTTCGATTATCGTCTTGCATTAAAATCAATTGAAGCAGGAATTGATAAAATTCGAATTAATCCTGGTAATATAGGCGATGATGATAAGGTAAAAGCCGTAGTGGACGCTTGCAGACAAAAAAATATTCCAATTCGAATTGGCGTAAATTCAGGTTCACTAGAAAAAAATATATTGAAAAAATATGGAGCACCAACTGCACAAGCACTTGTAGAAAGTGCAATGTATCATGTTAGTTTATTAGAAAAATTTGATTTTGATGATATTGTTATATCTATAAAATCTTCTAATGTTAAAACTATGATTGATGGGTATAGATTACTAGCTGAAACTTGTAACTATCCGCTTCATTTGGGAGTTACCGAAGCTGGAACGAAACACATGGGTATAATTAAAAGTGCAATTGGAATTGGCAGCTTATTAACTGACGGAATCGGTGACACAATTCGTGTTTCATTAACAGCAAATCCGATTGAGGAAATATATGCGGCTAATGACATCTTAAAGGCAATTGGAATGCGTGATAAAGGTGTTGAAATTGTATCGTGTCCAACTTGTGGCAGAACTAGGATTGATTTAATTACACTGGCAACACAAGTAGAAAATGCATTAAAAGATTGTGACAAAAAGATTAAGGTTGCAGTAATGGGTTGTGTTGTGAATGGTCCTGGTGAAGCACGAGAGGCAGATATAGGAGTTGCAGGCGGTGACGGTTGTGGCGTTATATTCAAAAAAGGTGAAATCATCAAAAAAGTTGATGAAAAAGACATTTTAGAAGAGCTATTGAAAGAAATAGACAAATTATAACAAAAGTAAAAAGACTATCAAGGCATATCCTTGATAGTCATACTAATACCATTTAAAATGAAGTATATAAATAATAAGATTAAAATAAAGTAGGGATAAAATTGGAAACTACCTTTCAAGCCATTTTTGGCAGTTACATAACAATAGAAAATACACCGCAGGCACTTCTTGATGCCCAAGTTTTATATATTGATACAAATCGCTCAGATAGAGAACTTACATTAACATTAAAACCACAAGAAATTCTGCATAAAAAAGATATTTTCAATGTGCAAAATGTTCTTAAAAAACAGCTTTGTCAAAAAGCAGTTTCATTAAAAGTGAAATATCTTCCCACTATGTTTAATGCTGATTATTTTGATGAAATTGTAATCGCATTAAGAAGCAAAGTTTCAATGATAAATGGATATTTTAATGATGCAAAAGTTAAATATGTAGATAATACTTTGCTAATAGAATTAATGCATGGCGGAGCTGCGCTTATGACAAAGTGCATGGTAGAGCAACAAATTAAACAGTTTATTTTGAGTGAGTTTTCATTCACACCTCAAGTAGTATTTGGTGGAACATTAGAACTTAATGAAGAGCAAGCAAGAGAGCTTGTTACGGCACAAACTCAAAGTAAGGTAGAAATTTATCAACCGAGAGAACAATCATATGTGCAAAATGAAACCAGATTGAGTGAAAATACAAGTAAACCTAAAAAAACTACACGTACAAATCTTTCAAATATGCCGTTTGAATGTGAGAATGCAGAACTTGTAACAGGAAAGAAAATTGCAGAAAAGCCAACACCATTATCAGAAGTTAGTGCAGAAAGTGGACGCATTGTAATTTGTGGTGAAGTTTTTGCAAAAGAAATTCGTTATTCAAAAGATAACTCCAAAATTATACTTTCTATTGATATAACTGATTACACTGGCTCAAACACTCTTAAAATAATTGATGATATAAAAAAGGAAAAGGTGTTTGAAAAAATAAGTGTAGGAAGCATTTTGCTCGCTAGAGGTGACGCTAGTTATGATAAATATGACCATGAGGTAACTATTCGCCCATATGATATTATGACACACACTAAAGTAAAACGCATGGATACAGCAGAGAATAAACGTGTAGAATTACATTTACATACTATTATGTCCGCAATGGATGCAACTACAAAACCAGCAGAGGTTGTTCAAACCGCATTTGAATGGGGACATAAAGCAATTGCAATTACTGACCACGGTGTTGCACAAGCATTTCCAGAGGCAATGTATGCAGTGGACAAGATACGCAAAAATGGTGGGGATTTTAAATTAATATATGGGGTTGAAGCTTATTTTGTTGACAATACAGTAGATGTTGTTATAGGGGACGGTGACGCATCACTTGACGGAGAACTTATTGTATTTGATACTGAAACAACTGGACTAAGTGCGGCAACTGAACGCATGACTGAAATTGGTGCTGTAAGAGTTTTAAATGGGGAAATTGTTGACACTTTCAATACATTTGTAAACCCTAAAAAAGCAATACCACCAAAAATAACAGAACTAACTGGTATTACTGACGAAATGGTAAAGGATGCCCCGAGTGAAGAAGATGCACTAAAACTTTTCTTGGAGTTTTGTGGAGATGCGCCACTAATCGCACATAATGCCCCTTTTGACATGAGTTTCATAAAGGCGGCGACTACTAGGGCGAAGATAGATAAAGCCTATACAGCGCTTGATACAGTGCCACTGTGTAGAAAGCTGTTGCCTGAACTTAAAAAGCATAAGTTGAACCTTGTGGCAGACCATTTGGGGTTAGGTGGATTTAACCACCATAGGGCTTCAGATGATGCGGAGGTACTTGCAAAGATATTTTTAAAGCTTACACAAATGCTAAAAGATGAATACCAAATTGAATGTATAAAAGAGATTAATACAGTAGTTGCAGGAGTGGATATAAAAAAAGCGCCAAGCTTTCATCAAATATTGTTAGTGAAAAATGCTGTTGGACTTAAAAATCTTTACAGGCTCATTTCTTATGCACACCTTGACTATTATTTCAAACGTCCACGTATTCCAAAGAGTGAACTTATGAAATATCGTGAGGGAATTTTGGTTGGAAGTGCATGTGAGGCAGGAGAACTTTATCGTGCAATATTAGCTAAAAAGCCTTGGGGTGAACTTTGCACTATTGCTAAATTCTATGATTTTTTAGAGATACAACCAGTTGATAACAACGAATTTTTAATTAGAAATGGCACGTTGGAAAATAAAGATAAGATAAAAGAGATAAACAAAACAATAGTAAACTTGGGCGAAAGTCTGAATATTCCTGTTGTTGCTACTTGTGATGTGCATTTTCTTAATAAGGATGATGGGATTTTCAGAGAAATTTTACTTAGCGGAATGAAATTTAAAGATGCGGCAGAGCAACCACCACTATATTTTAGAACAACTGATGAAATGTTAGAGGAATTTGAGTATTTAGGAAAAGAAAAAGCATATGAGCTTGTAGTAGAGAATACAAATAAGATTGCCGACATGGTAGACCCTGATGTAAGAGCAATTCCAAAGGGAACATTCACACCGGAAATTGAGGGTTCAGAAGAAGATTTACAGCGAATTACATGGGCAAAAGCCAAAGATATGTACGGCGAAGATGTGCCGGATATTGTTAAAAACAGGCTTGAACGTGAACTTACATCAATTATAAAGCATGGTTTTGCTGTGCTTTATATGATCGCACAAAAGTTAGTATTTAAGTCAGAACAAGATGGATATTTAGTCGGTTCTAGAGGTTCTGTTGGTTCTTCATTCGTTGCAACAATGGCAGGAATTTCAGAGGTTAATCCACTTCCTCCACATTACGTGTGCAAGCAATGCAAACATAGCGAGTTTATTGCTGACGGTTCTGTCGGCTCGGGGTTTGACTTGCCGGAAAAAGACTGCCCTAACTGTGCAATCCCAATGATTAGAGATGGACATGATATTCCATTTGAAACCTTTTTAGGATTTGATGGGGATAAAGCGCCCGATATAGACCTTAACTTTTCTGGCGAATATCAGTCAAAAGCACACAGGTATACAGAAGAACTGTTTGGTAAAGACCATGTGTTTAAAGCAGGCACAATTTCAACTGTTGCATCAAAAACTGCATATGGTTTTGCAATGAAATATCTTGAGGAAAAAGGTAAAGTTGTGCATAAGGCAGAGGAAAATCGCCTATCATTAGGTTGTACAGGTGTTAAACGTACAACTGGCCAGCACCCTGGTGGAATGGTTGTTGTTCCATCACAATATGAAGTATATGATTTTACACCTGTTCAGCATCCAGCAGACTCAAAGGAATCTGGTGTCATAACAACACATTTTGATTTCCATTCGCTACATGATACTATACTAAAGCTTGATGAACTTGGACATGATGTGCCGACATTGTATAAGCACCTTGAAGATATGACAGGTATAAAAATCGCAGATGTTTCTGCTAGTGACCCTAAAGTTATAAGTTTATTTACATCAACTGAAGCACTAGATGTAACCCCACAAGAGATATACAGCCAAACAGGAACATTCGCTTTACCTGAAATGGGTACAAATTTTGTAAGGCAAATGCTAATAGATGCACAGCCTAAGTGCTTTTCTGACTTATTGCAAATATCTGGATTATCACATGGAACAGATGTATGGCTTGGTAATGCTCAAGAATTAATAAAGGATGGTACATGTACAATTTCCGAAGTTATAGGAACTCGTGACAGCATCATGACTTATTTAATATATAAAGGCTTAAACCCCAATATGGCGTTTAAAATAATGGAGATTACCAGAAAAGGTAACGCTACAAAGTTGTTGAATGAAGAGCATTTTAATGCAATGAAAGAAAATAATGTTCCACAATGGTACGTTGACAGCTGTATGAAAATAAAGTATATGTTCCCTAAAGCCCATGCCGCCGCATATGTTATTGCGGCAGTAAAACTCGGTTGGTTTAAGGTGTATCATCCACTTCCATTTTATTGTGCGTTTTATACAGTGCGTGGTGGTGACTTTGATGCAGAAAGTGCAATAAAAGGAATTAGCACGGTTAGAATGCGTATTGAGGAATTAAAAGCAAAGGGTAATGAAAGAAGTGTTAAGGAAGAAGATACTTTCGCAACACTGCTTATTACAAATGAAATGTTAAGCCGAGGGTTCGAGTTCTTGCCAATTGATTTACATAAATCACACTCAACTGATTATGTTATTGAGGATAATAAAATTCGTTTGCCTTATAACTGCTTAAAAGGTCTTGGTGGTGCAGCCGCTCAAAACCTAATGGAAGCTGGGAAAAAGGGCAAATACATATCAGTAGATGAAGTTGCAACAAGAGCAGGTGTATCAAAGTCAGTTATAGAAACGCTTGACCTTGCGGGTGCGTTTGGTGATTTGCCAAAATCAAGTCAGATGACGTTGTTTGGATAAACGGTTAATAGCTATATGAATTATTATTGTAGGGAACGACCCCTGTGTCGTTCCTTTTACTAAATTAATATATGTCGTTATGTTTCACATATTGATAAAACAATCTATAAGATACTTTCGTACAGTTTAACATATTGACTTTTTACACTGTAATGTGATATTATATTACTACGTTACTACACTAAAGCGGAAAAGTAAAAATAATGAAGGGAGATTGCTATGGTAAAGAATATACTTATAACCCCTGAGGGGACAAAAGATTACCTCTTTGAGGAAGCAATTACAAGAAAAAATGTTGAGCAAAAGCTTAGAGGTTTTTATGAGCATCGTGGCTTTTATGAGGTCGTAACACCAAGCCTTGAGTTTCTAGATGTTTTTAATGTAAAAGGGCATAGCATTCCTATTGAATATATGTATAAACTAGTGGATAATAAGGGCAGGTTGATGGTGTTAAGACCAGATTCAACAATGCCGATTGCAAGGCTTATGGCAACTCGACTAAAGGGTGAGCAATTGCCACTTCGCCTATATTACAATCAAGCTGTATACTCAACTACTCGTTCAATGAGTGGCAGAAGTGATGAAATAATGCAAACGGGCATTGAGCTTATTGGAAAATCCTCTTTGAAAGCAGATTTAGAGGTTATAACTACTGCGATTGAAGCATTAGTAGAGTGCAAACAAGATACGTTCAGATTGGAAATTGGACATATTGGAATTTTCAACACACTAATGAATGCTTTAAATATTGATGATGATACAAAAGAACAAATTAGAATTTTGATTGAGTCAAAAAACTATCCAGCTCTAAACGATTTACTAGATACATTGGGTGATAATTATGAAGTATCAGTTATAAAACAATTACCTCGATTATTCGGTGATAAGGAAGTATTTAAAAAAGCAAGCGCAATTATTAATGATGAAGAAACTATAAAAATACTAAACTACCTTGAAAAGATATATTCTAATCTTCAAAAACTAGGGCTTAGTGATAGAATTACAGTCGATTTAGGAATTGTAAACCGAACTGATTATTATACAGGGGTTGTTTTTAAAGGATATATTGAGGGTTATGGTGAGGCTGTTTTATCCGGTGGACGTTATGACAGACTTTTATCAAAGTTTGGAGAAGACGTTGGTGCTATTGGTTTTGCAATAAATGTTGATGCAGTGGCTAAAGCATTATTACAAGAAGAAAAACCTCTAATTATTCCTGCTATGGTTATTGTGTATAGCGAGGAAGGCTATGAAATTGAGGGTATTCGTCATTTGAAAACTCTCTCACAGCAAAAAGTGTGTGAATACAGCATATTCGATACACTAGAAGAAACAAAACAATATGCAATAAATAAAGGCATTAATCAAATAGATATTGTAACAAATACAATTGAAACTATAATCTTATAGCCAATAACATTCGAGAACAGGAGGATAAACTCTATGCGACCAATTAGAATCGCACTAACTAAGGGGCGACTTGAAAAAGATACAGTAAAGCTGTTTATGAAGCTAGGCTTTGATTGTGAACAGCTAATAAATAAAGGCAGAAAACTTATATTGCAAATACCTGACGCTAATTTAGAGGTAGTGCTTGCGAAAGCGGCTGATGTAATAACGTACATTGAAAATGGGGTTTGTGATATTGGAGTTGTAGGAAAAGACACTATTATGGAATATGGTGGGTCATTCTTTGAAGTAACCGATTTGGGGTTTGGAAGATGCCGTTTTGCACTTGCAAATAAAGCAGATGTTGACTTTTATGCAGGACATAGCGAAAAAACAATTGCAACAAAATATCCAAATGTAGCAAGAGATTTTTTTAAGGCAAAGGGTATGGATGTAAGGATTGTTAAAATTGAGGGCTCAGTTGAACTTGCACCACTACTTGACCTTGCAGATGCAATTGTTGATATTGTTGAAACTGGTTCAACCCTTAAAGAAAATGGTTTAGTAGTAATAGAAGATGTAGCACCAATATCAGCAAGATTAATAGTAAACACAGTAAGCCTAAAATTACATCAAAGACGCATTGAAGAATTGGTAGAAAAAATAGAGAATGCATTAGAAATGTAGGGACACGATATATCGTGTCCGAATAGACAAAATATATCCTATTATTAAAGGAGGACTACATGTGAGTAAAGTATACATATTCAGAGGAAAAGCGGCAACAGGTAAAACAACAATTACTAATCAGCTCAGTACAAAAATGAATATTGCAGTCCTTCGTAAGGATGATATTTTTGATAAACTATCACAACATATCATGGACCAATCACAGAATAATAAAGTTTCTTATGATATTTTAGCCGAACTCATTCAAACAAGCGTTAATAATAAAAATGACATAATTGTAGATGCAGGATTATCTAATACAGAAGGTTTAAAGATGTTTTTGTCTAAAATTAATTTTAAGGATTCACAAGTTTTTTATTTCCTTTGTGATTGTAGTGATAATGAAATGTGGATAAAGAGATTTGACGAAAGGTTTAAAAATCCTAAACCTAATCAGTATTTTAAGAGTGCTGATGAAATAGTAATCTATTATAACAATCTACAGATAACTTTGCTCAACAACGAGGTGGTTTTAGACAGTTCACATAACCTTGATATGATAATTGATAAGATATATGAAGTTATTTAGAATAATAAGGGTTGATGTAAATCTCGAACGCATTAGAAATGTAGGGACACGATATATCGTGTCCGAATAGACAAAATACACACCATAAACTAAGGAGGATTTTAACATGATTGATATTATAACTGTAAACGGAAAAGACGAAAAAGACTATATAAAAAAGCTTAAAGCAAGAAGTTCAACAGTAAATGAAACAGTAACTAAAAGCGTTAATGAAATTATAAATGATGTAAGAGATAATGGTGATGAGGCAGTAAATAAATACACTCTTATGTTTGATAAAAAGCTTCCAAAAAGTATTGAAGTTAGCCGTGATGAGATAAATGATGCACTTACAAATGCAGATCAAGATTATGTTGACTCACTATTAAACGCAATGCAAAATATAACAGAATTTCATCAACGTCAAAAGCAACAAAGCTATATTGATACAAAATCAAACGGTGTAATTTTAGGGCAACGTATTCGTGGACTAAAAAGAGTAGGCATTTATGTTCCTGGAGGAACTGCGGCTTATCCTTCATCTGTATTAATGAATGCAGTTCCTGCAAAAATTGCTGGTGTTGAAGAAATAATTATGGTAACTCCGCCAATGAAAGACGGCACTGCAAATCAAGATATTCTTGTTGCCGCCGCTGTTTGTGGAGTTGATAGAATATTTTTGTTAGGTGGAGCACAGGCGGTTGCAGCATTAGCATATGGAACTGAAACTGTTCCTAAAGTAGATAAAATCGTAGGCCCTGGTAATATCTATGTTGCGACTGCAAAGAAACTTCTGTTTGGTGAAGTTGACATTGATATGATTGCAGGCCCTAGTGAAATAATGATTATTGCAGATGAAAATGCTAACCCTGCTTTTATAGCGGCAGATTTAATGAGCCAAGCAGAGCATGATGTACTGGCAAGCTCAATCTTAGTTACAACTTCAAATGAACTAGCACAAAAAACAGTAGTAGAACTTGAAAAACAGGCTAAAACTCTTTCTCGTGAGGATATTATAAACATATCACTTAATGACTACGGTGTAATATTCGTGTGTGATGATATAGATACTGCAATTGATATGGCTAATGATTTTGCACCAGAACATTTAGAAGTAATGTTAGACAATCCAATGCAATATATAGGCAGACTTGATAATGCAGGCTCAATTTTCTTAGGGGATTATTCACCAGAGCCACTTGGCGATTATTATGCAGGACCAAACCATGTACTTCCAACAAGTGGTACTGCTCGCTTTTTCTCACCTCTATCAGTTGATGCATTTGTGAAAAAAACAAGCTTTATTCAATATACACAAGAGGCATTGAGAGAAGCAAGCGATGATATAGAATTACTAGCAAAAAAAGAGGGACTAACAGCACACGCAAATTCAATCACAGTTAGAAGATAGTTGTTCTAACCTGTATTAAATGACATGTGGTAATTTAACGGAACGCATAAAATGCGTTCCCTACGTTATCTCAATCAAAAGGGAGAATATAAATGCCATATATATTAAATGATAAAATAAAAGGACTAACCCCATATTCTCCTATAACAGGTGAATATGAAATTAGACTTGATGCAAATGAATCATACTTAAATGTGGATAAGTCGAAACTGCAAGCTGCATTAGAGCAAAGCTTTAATCGCTATCCAGACCCATATGCAACAAAACTATGTAAAAGTTTTGCAAAAGTATATAATGTAAATGAAAATTATGTTACTGCAGGAAATGGTTCTGATGAGTTAATTTCTATTATCACTGGCGCTTTCTTTTCTCATGGTGACACACTTTTAACGATGTCAAATGACTTTTCCATGTATAAATTTTACGGTGAAGTGTACGGCATAAAAACAGAGGTTTTCCCTAAGAAAGATGATTTAAATATTGATGTTGATGGAGTTATATCTTATATAAACGATAATAATATTGCAGGATTGATTTTTTCAAACCCATGCAATCCAACTTCATTAATGATAAGCCGTGATGATGTAATAAAAATCATAACGAGTGTTAATGCGCTTGTAATAGTTGATGAAGCTTATATGGATTTTGCCGACCAATCAATACTTGATGTGTGTCACACGTTTGATAATGTAATTGTGTTAAAAACTTGCTCAAAAGCAATTGGACTTGCGGCAATTAGACTTGGCTTTGCAATAGCAAACGATACAATCACAACTGCATTAAGAGCAGTTAAATCACCATACAATGTAAACGTAATTACTCAAAGTATAGGCGATATTGTACTAAGTGATATAGATTATATTAACGCATGTACTAAAGAAATTATTGAAAATAGAGATTATTTATATAATAAACTTATATCGTTACAGCAAAGATATAATGCGTTTGAAACGATATATAAAACAACAACTAATTTTGTATATATAAAAACAGACAAAGCAAAGTATATATTTGAAGAATTATTAAAACATTCAATCGCAATTAGAAATATGGGCGAATATCTAAGAATTTCAACAGGCTCAAAGCAAGATAATGACAAGTTAATAAAGACATTAGAAGAGATTTTATAGTTTGTTTATATAAACTATATGTGACGAGAGGAAGTTATTTTACAATGAATAGTGCTTACAAAAGGACGTTGTATGCATGTTATATTGGAAACATTACTCAAGCAATAGTGAATAATTTAGCACCATTGCTTTTTGTAGTATTTCAAAAGGATTTTTCATTTTCATTAAGCCAAATTGGTTTTTTGGTTACATTTAACTTTTGTGTTCAGATTTTAGTGGATTTCTTATCTGCTAAATATGTAGATAAAATAGGCTATAAACCGTCAGTAATAACCGCTCATGTGTGTGCATTTATTGGACTGGTTAGTATGGGAGTGTTGCCGTATTTGTTTAGCAATGCCTATTTCGGAATGCTTATGGCAGTTACGTTTTATGCTATTGGTGGTGGAATTATTGAGGTGATCATAAGCCCTATAGTAGAAGCTTTACCAACCGAGGAAAAGTCCACAGCAATGAGTTTACTACATTCTTTTTATTGTTGGGGACATGTGGCAGTAGTTTTGCTGTCTACATTATATTTTTCAACTATTGGAATTAGTAATTGGCGGGTTTTACCGATTATATGGGCTATAGTTCCACTGTGCAATATTATTTTATTCGCAATATCGCCAGTAAAACCACCAGTTGAAGAACATGAAAAGCTACCTATAAAAAAATTATTTACGTCAAAAGTGTTTTGGCTGTTTTTTGTTTTAATGATATGCTCTGGTGCGTCAGAACAAGCCATGAGTCAATGGGTTTCATATTTTGCTGAAAAAGGTTTAAACATATCGAAATCAATGGGCGATATTTTTGGTATATGTATGTTTGCTATATTAATGGGCACATCTAGAGTGTTTTATGGAAAGTTCGGTGCTAAAATAAATCTTCAAAAATTCATCTTCATAAGTGGCTTGTTATGTGTTGCAAGTTATATGTTGGCTGTTTTTTCCCCGTTTCCTATATTGTCGTTAATTGGTTGTGCTTTATGTGGTTTGTCAGTTGGAATTATGTGGCCGGGTACATTTAGTCTTGCTTCACAAAAGTATCCACAGGGAGGAACTGCCATGTTTGCTTTTTTGGCATTGGCTGGCGATGTGGGATGTGGCAGTGGACCGTCTACAGTAGGAGTTGTATCAGATATTTTTAGTGGCAATATAAAAGCCGGATTATTAGTAGCAACAATTTTCCCTATTATCCTATTAGTTTGCGTGAGTATATTAAAATCTAATAAACGAAAGAAAATGATAGGTTGATGAAAGTACAAGAATAAATATTGAATATTTGGAGGTTTTACTATGAACATTAGAAAAGCCACGATTAATGATATTGATGAATTAGTAAAAATGAGGATTGAGTTTTTAATAGCTGAACATGGTTCTTTTACTGATGAACAAATAGAATCTCTGCAAAAACAATTACCCTTATATTTTGAAAAGCATATTGGAAATGATTTTTATGCTTTTCTTGGTGAAATAGACGGTTGTATTGTCTCAAGCGCTTTTCTTATTATAAGTGAAAAACCTGCAAGCATTAGTTATGTTTCTGGTAAAATAGCCACTTTATCTAATGTTTATACTAAGCCAGATTATCGACGTAGAGGTATTTCTAAAAATATTTTAGAGTTAATGATTGAAGAAACGAAAAAATTGGACGTTTCATATATAGAGTTAAAAGCAACAAAAGATGGATATCGATTGTATGAAAAATTAGGGTTTGAAGAACAAGCTTCAAAGTATCCCGCAATGAAACTAAATTTTGATATTTAATATACATACTATCCCAACACAAGAAAGGACGGTCAAATCTATGATAAGTTCTAATAGAACTGCAAAAGTCGTTCGCAAGACTAAGGAAACTGATATTACTGTAAATTTGAATTTAGACACTACACCAAACGCAAAAATCAACACAGGAGTTGGCTTTTTCAACCACATGTTAACAGCACTTGCAATACACAGTGGAATTAGTCTAGAAGTTTCAGTTAACGGCGACTTAGAGGTTGACTGTCACCACACTATAGAGGATACAGGTATAGTTATTGGTCAAGCACTTTGTAAAGCCTTAAACGATAAAGCAGGTATCACTCGATATGGCACAGCATTTATCCCAATGGATGAAGCAATGGGGTTTGCAAGCTTAGATATTAGTGGTAGACCATTTTTAGTGTTCAATGGTACTTTCACAGCCGATAAAATAGGTGATATGGATACACAAATGGTTGAGGAGTTTTTCAGAGCATTAAGCTTTAATGCAGGTATTACACTCCACATCAAAGCAATGTATGGCACAAATGACCACCATAAAGTCGAGGCAATGTTTAAAGCATTTGCACATGCACTAAAAGATGCAATAAAACCATTATCAGATGGAGAAGTACTATCAACTAAAGGTGTATTATAATAACACTAAATGAAGGGAACATAACCTATGATAGCAATTATCGACTATGGCGCTGGAAACTTGTTTAGCGTTAAAAATGCACTTGATTATATTGGAGAAAAAAGCATTATAACTGATGAAAAGTCTGATTTAATAAATGCAGATGCACTAATTTTGCCAGGTGTCGGCGCATTTCCTAAAGCAATGGATATGCTTATAAAAACTGATTTAATTGATACAATAAAAGAACAGGTGAAAATTAAACCTCTTTTAGGAATTTGCCTTGGAATGCAAATGCTATTTGACTATGGTTGTGAGTTTGAAAAAACGAATGGATTAGGACTAATTGACGGTTATATAGATTTAATTAAAACCGAGCAGAAAATCCCACACATGGGGTATAATGAACTTGAACTAAATGAGCAAAGTCCTTTATTAAAAGGTATCAATCAAAATGATTGTGTGTATTTTGTGCATTCATTCATGGCATATACTAATAGTCAAAACGTATCAGCATATTGTGACTATGGAATAAAAGTGCCTGCACTTGTGCAAAAGGGTAATGTATACGGTGCACAATTTCACCCTGAAAAAAGTGGAGATGTAGGGTTAACCATACTAAGAAATTTTGGAGGACTTACAAAATGATTATACTACCTGCAATTGATATTAAAAATGGAAAATGTGTAAGGCTGTATCAAGGCGATTTTAACACAGTTGAACAGGTTGCAAGTTGTCCTATTGAAACAGCACTTTCATTTCAAAATCAAGGTGCTACTTATCTGCATATGGTTGATTTAGACGGAGCAAAGGTCGCAACACTTTCAAATAAAGATATATTTATAGAGGTTTCTAAACAAACTAATCTAAGAATAGAAGTAGGCGGTGGTATCCGTGATGTAAATTCAGCTACATTCTATCTTGAAAATGGAATTGATAGAGTAATATTAGGCTCAGTAGCAGTAAAAAATCCTTCACTTGTTAAAGAACTGGTAAAGGAATATAAAGATAGAATTATAGTTGGAATTGACGCTAAAAATGGCATGGTTCAAACAGAGGGTTGGCTTGACTCAAGTGAAGTGAACTATATTGACTTAGCTCGTGAAATGGAATCAATCGGTGTAAAGCATATCGTATATACTGATATATCAAAGGATGGAACACTTGCAGGTCCAAACCTAAATGAGCTTGAAATGATTAATAAGAGTGTTGACATAAATATTATCGCAAGTGGTGGCATTAGCAATATAGATGATATTAAAGCATTAAAAAGACTTAATATGTATGGAGTAATATGCGGAAAATCACTATATAAAAACACACTTGATTTAAAAGAAGCATTAGCAATAGCTAACGCTGCGGCTAATGCTGAGGCTAATGAAAATGGAGGGGTATAATGCTTTCAAAAAGAATAATCCCTTGTTTAGATGTTAAGAATGGTAGGGTTGTAAAAGGAATAAATTTTGTTGGGCTACAAGATGTTGGTGACCCTGTTGAGTGTGCAAAAGCATATAATGAACAAGGTGCAGATGAAATTGTTTTTCTTGATATTACAGCCACACATGAGGACAGAGGTACTATTATAGATGTTGTGCGTAACACTGCTAAAGAGGTGTTTGTCCCACTTACAGTTGGTGGGGGTATACGTTCAATAGAAGATTTTAGGGCGCTTTTAAGAGCAGGTGCGGATAAAATCTCAATTAATTCATCCGCTGTGAATAATCCTAATCTAATTAGTGAAGCGGCAGATATATTCGGTAGTCAATGCGTAGTTGTTGCTATTGATGCTAAAAGATTTGATGATGGAACATTCCATGTAGTCATAAATGGTGGGCGAATTGATACAAAGCTTGATGCAATTGAGTGGGCAAAGAAAGTTGAAGCACTTGGTTGCGGTGAAATATTGCTAACATCAATGGATGCAGATGGCACGAAAAACGGATTTGACATTGAACTGCTGAATGCAATTACAGCCGTTGTTAGTATTCCAGTTATAGCCTCTGGCGGTTGTGGAAAGCTTGAACATTTTTCGGAAGTTTTTGAGCAATCAAATGCAGATGCGGCACTTGCAGCCTCTTTATTTCACTATAAAGAACTAACCGTAAGACAGGTTAAAGAACATTTAAAAGAGCATAACATACCAGTAAGAATGGTGTAGGGGATTGTGATTATTGTATATAATTGTAGGGACACGATATATCATGTCCGTAACCCAACATAGCATAATAATATGAGGACACCACAGAAAGGACTATTATGAATTTAGATCAATATTTTGAAAAGAGCGACTTAATCCCTGCAATTGTTGTTGAGGAAAGCAACAATGAGGTTTTAATGCTTGCGTATATGAATAAGGAAAGCCTTGCAAAAACGTTTGAAACAGGCTATACATGGTTTTATTCACGTTCAAGGCAAGAACTTTGGAATAAGGGTGCAACAAGTGGCCATTTACAAAAAGTTATTTCAATTAATTCAGATTGCGATAACGACACGTTATTAATAAAAGTAAATCAAACAGGAGTTGCCTGTCATACAGGAAATTACAGCTGTTTTTATACTCAAATATATCATAATGATTAAAACGTAGGGACACGATATATCGTGTCTGAAACCACACACGCATGAAAATATTCGGGCACCATGTATGGTGTCCATGCAGAGAAAATTTTATAATGAGAGGGGAAGAAAATAATGGCTAATGATGCATTAAGAGGACTTTACGAGGTTGTAAAGAATAGAAAAGAAAACTTTGAAGAAGGTTCATATACTTGCTATTTGTTCCAAAAGGGAATGGATAAAATATTAAAAAAATGCGGTGAGGAAAACGCAGAAATGATTATTGCCGCAAAGAATAACGATAAAGATGAACTATCAAATGAAATGTGTGATTTGATTTATCATATGCTTGTACTAATGGTTGAAAGTGGTGTTGAACTAGATGATGTAATGAAAATACTAGAAGAGCGCCGTCAAAAAATCGGCAACTTGAAAGTATTTCATGAAAGCAATCACGAAAGCTAATAAAAAAATTTATATTACAGTTGAAAAATCACCTTACCGTTTATACGTATCTTGCATATAATATAATTCACGAGCATTGTATTGTGAATTAGTGCATACTAATTCAGTGTGGTTATTTTAACACTGAATTTTAAGTAATGGGGTGCAATATATGCAATCGTTTATAAATAGCGCAAATGACTTTTTAAGCGGACCTATAATGGTATGGGGTGTAATAATAGTCGGCATAATTCTATCGTTTAAAACGGGCTTTATTCAAGCCACACGGCTTAGATATGCACTTAAGCAAATTCTATCGTCACTGTTTAAAAAAGCTGATAAAGATAGTCATGGTATAACGCCATTTCAAGCAGTAACAACTGCACTTGCTGGTACAATAGGCACTGGTAATATAGTGGGTGTTGCAACTGCAATCTCTTTAGGTGGAGCAGGTGCGATATTTTGGATGTGGGTTAGTGCTTTTTTTGGCATGGCAACTAAGTATTCAGAAATTTTACTTGCAATTAAATATAGACAAAAAGAAAAAAATAATACATATGTCGGTGGACCAATGTACTATTTAAAAGTAGCAACAAACGGTAACTTTTTCAGCATTGTCTTTGCTCTTTTATGTCTTGCTTCAAGCTTTGGAATAGGTAATATGGTGCAAGCGAATGCAATAAGTGATGCTATAAAGTCAGTATCAAATATCAGCTATAAACCGATTATCGTAATAATTGCAATATTAGTTGGGTTTGTTATTATTGGTGGAATAAAGAGAATAGCAAAGACTACTGAAGCGTTAATTCCAGCAATGGCGCTTTTTTATATATCAGGATGTATAATCATTATTTGCATGAACATAACTTCACTTTATGATGTTTTTAGAGAAATTTTTGTTAGTGCATTTAATTTCAAATCTGCAACAGGTGGTGCTGTTGGCTTTACTATGGCTAGGGCAATTAAGATAGGATTTGCAAGAGGTGTTTTTACTAATGAAGCAGGTTTAGGATCTGCCCCAATTGCACATGCGGCGGCTGATGCCAAGAGTCCAGCACATCAAGGCATGTTTGGTATTTTTGAAGTTTTTTTTGATACTATTATTATGTGTACATTGACAGGTGTTGTTATAATAATATCTGGTCTTCATAATAGTGGTAAGCTCGATGGTGCGGCGCTTACGTTGGGTGCGTTTAATAAGTATTTAGGTAACTTTGCAACTATATTTGTTGCAATTTCAACAGTGTTTTTTGCGGTTTCAACGATAATTGGCTGGAGTTATTATGGGCAAACCTGCTTAAATTATCTATGCAAGTCAAAAATAGTTATGCTAATTTATAAACTTGTTTTTATTGTTGCGATATATGTGGGTGCTGTAACCTCATTAGAATTTGTATGGGGAGTATCCGATTTATTTAATAGTTTTATGATGATACCAAATTTAATTGGAATAATTTTACTTTCAAATGTAGTGAAAGATGAAACGAAATTATTCAATAAGGTGATAAAATCAGGGAGTAAAGCAAGACGTGATTAAAATATATAGTAAATAGTAGTATATAGGAGTAAATTGAATATTTATGCAGCAAAACAGGTGAATATCATCAATAACGACGATATTTACTTGTTGTGAAATATGACGAAAAATGTTATAGTTGTTCTTGTACTGTAAACACATGTATTTAAGGGGTGAACTAAGTGGAACAAAAACAACTAGTGCTAGTTGATAAAAAAGTATTGCCGGAAGTGTTTGAAAAAGTTCTTTTAGCAAAGGCTTTTCTCTCTCGTGACATTGCTAAAAATTCCACGGATGCTTGTAAAATGGCAGACATTTCACGAAGTGCATTTTATAAATATAAGGATAGTGTTTTCTTTTATGAAGATAAGGATAAGGGCAGGATTGTAACTTTTTATCTAAGATTGAGTGATGAACCGGGAGTGTTATCAAAAGTATTACAAACTCTTTCGGGATTTAACTCTAATATATTAACAGTTAATCAGAATATTCCAGTTGATCGTGTTGCAGTTGTAACAATTTCCTTTAGGATTGATGAAGAAATAAATGATACTGATATACTACTAAGTCAAGTGGCAAGTATAAGTGGTGTTGTAAGAGCAAAACAAATATAGTAATATACAGATTGATTGTATTTTATGTGTGAAAAATTATGCACTACTCATAAAAAAAGTGGAGGTAGAACGATGACTAAAATTGCAGTGCTTGGACATGGCGTTGTTGGCTCTGGTGTAGTTGAAGTAATAAGTTCCAATAAAGAAAGTATAAAACGTCGTGCAGGGCAAGAGATAGAAGTAAAACGTATTCTAGATTTAAGAGAATTTAATGATCTTACATATAAGGATAAGTTTACAAAGAATTTTGATGATATACTTAATGATGATGAAATATCAGTAGTAGTAGAGGTTATGGGTGGAGTTACACCTGCATATGATTTTGCAAAAGCATTGCTTCAAAAGGGAAAGAGTGTAGTATCTTCTAATAAAGAGCTTGTGGCTTCAAAGGGTGCAGAGCTTTTAAGAATTGCAAAAGAAAACAATGTCAACTTTTACTTTGAGGCATCAGTTGGTGGAGGAATACCAATTATCAGACCTATGCACCAATGTCTTGCTGCAAATGATATTGATGAAATTGCAGGCATCTTGAACGGAACTACTAACTTTATACTTACGAAAATGATTAAAGAACAAATGAATTTTGATACAGCACTAAAACTTGCACAGGATTTAGGTTATGCTGAAAGAAACCCATCTGCTGATGTTGACGGTCATGATGCATGTAGGAAAATCTGCATATTGGCTTCTCTTGCATTTGGACGTCATGTAAATCCTGATGATGTTAAGACAGAAGGTATATCAAAAATTACTTTAGTAGATGTTGAATATGCTCAAAGCTGGGGCGGCGTAATAAAACTAATCGGTAGGGCAAAACGTAGGAATAATAATAAGATAGAATGTATGGTAAGCCCTGCATTTGTTTCTAAGTCAAGCCAATTGGCAAATATAGATGATGTATTTAATGGTGTTCTTGTACGTGGAAATGCAACAGGCGATGTTGTGTTCTATGGAAAAGGTGCTGGTAAACTACCTACTGCAAGCGCAGTAGTTGCAGATGTAATTGATGTTTCTAAGGCAACAAGTACAAGTAAATCACTTACATGGGAAGAATGCACTGAAAATATTGTGGAATGCTATAAAAATACAAACACGGCTGTTTATATAAGGGCAACTGCAAAAGACGTTGAAGCTGCAAAAAAAGCAGTTATGCGTGAATTTGGCAATGTATCATATCTTTCTCGTAAAGACAATAATCCGAATGAAATTGCATTTGTAACCGAAACTATAAATGAGAGAGAAATTCTTTCAAAGCTCGCAACACTTGTTGAGGATGATTTAACAATACTAGCCAATATTAGATTAGTTGATTATTAATATAGGTTTTATAACCTAAAATGACATAGAAAAATTTCAAAGGGGCATAACAATGATAAGGATAAAAATACCTGCAACTAGTGCAAATTTAGGTGCTGGGTTTGATAGCTTAGGGCTTGCTGTAAATTTGTATAACTACGTTGATATGGAGTTAAGTGATAAAATAGATATATCCTCTCGTGATAATACACGAGTTCCAACAACGGAAAATAATTTGATTTATTCATCTGCACAGCATTTGTTTGATTTGTATGGTAAAAAGCTTGGTGGATTAAAAATTATTCAAGAGAACAACATTCCAATGACAAGAGGACTTGGCTCAAGCTCTGCTTGTATCATTGGAGGTCTTGTTGGGGCAAATACACTTTTGGGTAATCACTTTTCTAAAGATGAACTTGTAAATATAGCATCTCAAATTGAGGGTCATCCAGATAACACAACACCTGCATTGCTTGGTGGTATTGTTACCGCTGTCATTGAAGAAGGTAAGGTATATTGGGTAAAACAAGAGGTGTTTAATCGGCTAAAGCTTATAGCAATTATTCCAGACTTTCAATTAAGCACAGCACTAGCAAGAAAGTGCCTTCCAACAGAAGTATCACACATGGATGCAAGATTTAACCTATCAAGAGCTGCTTTGTTTTCTGCTTCGCTTTTGCAGGGTAAGTATGAAAACATAAAAATAGCTGTAAATGACAAATTACATCAGCCTTATAGAATGAAACTTATCACCAAGTCAGAAGAAGTATTCCAAAAGGCATACGACCTTCAGGCGTATGGTGTTTATATAAGTGGTGCAGGGCCAACAATTATGGCAATAGTAGATACACAAAATAATAACTTTGTACCGAGCATAAGAAAATATCTTGATGAGTTGTCACTAAACAAATGGGAGATAAAAGAGCTTGTCATAGATAACGAAGGCACAACTACAGCAAAAATATAATCTAAATTGATATACAAATAAACAGGAGGCAAGAAAATGGGATTAATAGTTCAGAAATTTGGCGGTTCATCAGTTAGAGATGCACAACGTATTTTTAACGTTGCAGGGATTATAACTGATACCTATAAGCAAGGCAATAATGTAGTAGTTGTTGTTTCTGCGCAAGGTGATACTACAGATGATTTAATTGAAAAGGCAAAAGAGATTAACACTAATCCATCAAAAAGAGAAATGGATATGTTATTGTCAACAGGCGAGCAAATTTCAATTTCTTTACTTGCGATGGCAATAGAAAAGTTAGGTTTTCCGGTTATATCTCTAACAGGCTGGCAAGCAGGCTTCCAAACTCACGCAAATCATGGTGCGGCAAGAATAAGACGCATAGAAGGTGAGCGCCTAAGAACTGAGCTTGACAAGAAAAACATTGTCATTGTTGCAGGTTTCCAAGGTATTAATAGATATGATGATATTACAACTTTAGGACGTGGCGGTTCTGATACAAGTGCTGTTGCACTTGCAGCTGAATTGAAGGCTGATTTATGCCAGATATATACTGATGTAGATGGTGTATATACAGCAGACCCACGTATAGTTAAATCAGCAGTTAAATTGGATGAGATTACTTTTGACGAAATGCTTGAACTTGCTTCCCTTGGTGCAAACGTACTGCATAATCGTTCAGTTGAGATGGCTAAAAAATATCATGTAAATCTAGAGGTTCTATCAAGTTTAGAAAGAAAAGCTGGAACAACAGTTAAGGAGGCAGTTAAATTGGAAAAATTATTAATTAAAGGTGTAGCAAAAGATGAGGACGTAGCAAGAATTGCAGTAATAGGACTATGTGATACACCGGGTATAGCATTTAAGATATTCTCATCATTAGCACAAAAGAAAATCAACGTCGATATTATTCTACAGTCAATAGGACGTCATAATACGAAGGATATAAGCTTTACAGTGCCTCTATCTGATAAGGATGCCGCTATTGCATTGTTAGAAGAAAAGTTTGAACTTTTTGGTGCTGAGAGAATTGAAAG
>DAMDCT010000034.1:0-4793 GCA_032091455.1 Oscillospiraceae bacterium
AAGTAAAAACAGTTACTCCTGACTTATACAAATATATCCCTGAAGTTGTATGGGATGGATCAAAAGTTAATGGTAAAATCTACGCAGTTCCAGTATACAAAGATTCAGCTGCAACTCAATTCTGGACAGCAAACAAAGAGTACGTTTTCGATGGCGCAAAAGCAGAAGCAGAATTTAAAGCTACTGGTGCTGACGTAAGTACTTTAACTCCTCTATTGAAAAAGTTAAAAGAATATAACGACGCTGGCAACAAATACCCACACGACTTAACTGCTCCATTTAACATGGATCAAAACGGTCTAAACGGTGGCGAAACTGGATGGGATGACCTTGGTTTATCTCTTTTCACTGGTATCAAACTTGATGCTGGTAATACTAAAGTAGTACCAATGTGGGAAGATACTGAATATGTTGGTAGATTAAAAACAATTAAATCATGGTTTGACGCTGGTTATACTAACAAAGACGTTTTAACTCATGATAAAGAATTTGAATTCCTAGTAGTAGGTACTGGTCAAGGTTTTGAAGGTGCCGAAGCAATTTGGGGCGCTGGTAAAGATTACACTGTTGCAATTAACAAAAAATACGGCCCTATCTACACAACTGCTGGTATTCAAGGATCAATGAATGGTATCAGCCCTAACACAAAGAACATTGACAGAGCTCTTGAGTACATGCAATATGCTAATACTAACAAGCCATACAGAAACATGTTAGCTTACGGTATCCAAGATGTAAACTGGAAATTAAACGACAAAGGTCAAGCTGAGAAAATTAATGATGATTTTGCACCAGCTGCATTCTCACAAGCTTCTTTCTTTGAGCTATATCCAACAGCTCCAGCAAACCCAGATATGTGGACTAACCTAAAAGCTGCTAATGATAGCGCTGCTGCTTCTCCACTTGTTGGTTTTGTTGCTAACACAGAAAAAATTAAGAATGAAATCGCTGCTTGCTCAGCACTTCTTAACAAATATGTTAGACCATTAAGAACTGGTGACGTTAAAGACGTTGATGCTACTTGTGCTGCAGGCCTAAAAGCTCTTAGAGCTGCTGGTTTGGATAAAGTAATTACTGAAATCCAAGCTCAAGTTGATGCTTTTGTAGCTGCTAAATAGTATTACTTTTAAAATGCTTATTAAAAAGAAGACCTTAATTGGTCTTCTTTTTTGCTGTAGTACAAAACCACTCGTTAGACGAGTGGTTCAAAAAAGCTTTAGCGATGAGTATGAAATAAAAACTCCCTTTGCTATAATATAAATGCGGTCTGCCAACTGAAAATAAAAAGCAAAGGGAGGACATTTAGAATGGGTCTATATGACATAAATAGTTTATCACATACAAAATGGAACTGCAAATATCATATAGTATTTGAACCAAAATACAGAAGGAAAGTATTTTATAAAGAAAAGCGAGAAGCAGAGGAAAAATATTAAGACAATTATGTGAATGGAAAGGAGTAAAAATATTAGAAGCAGAAGTATGTCCAGACCATGTGCATATACTAGTAGAAATACCACCTAAAATATCCATATCAAGCTTCATGGGATACTTAAAAGGTAAGAGCAGCACAATGGTATATGAGAAATTCGGCGAGTTAAAGTATAAATATAGGAATAGGGAATTTTGGTGTCGAGGTTATTATGTAGATACAGCAGGAAAAAACACAAGCCGAATTGCGGAATACATAAAAAATCAACTTAAAGAAGATGAACTAGGGGAACAGTTAACATTCGGAGAAAAAGCACCATTTAAGAAATAAGCCTATTGCGACTGGCAGACCGTATTACACGTTTGACGTGTAGCGAAGAATAGAGGGCTATGCCCGCATATGAAAAACCCCCAGTTTGACTGGGGGATGTTTGTTATAGAGTATACACAAAGATGGTGGAGAATATATCTCCACCATCTTTGCGCGTATATAAAATATAATAAATTAATATAATTTATTTAATCTTGATAGGCTTGAGCAATGTAGTCTATAACATCTATCGTCTTACCGTTCTTAACATATACACGAGGAACTCTTCTTCCTATTAAACACATCAATTCATAGCTAATTGTTCCTATAACATTTGCAAGTTCATCAAAAGTAACTTGTTCATTTTGGTCTTGACCTATTACAGTGACGATGTCACCTTGCTTAATGTTGTTAATGCCACTAACGTCAAGCATAAGTTGATCCATACATATGTTTCCAATTATTTTCGCACGTTTTCCCTTAATAATCATTTCACCTTTATTTGATAGCAAGCGAGGGTACCCATCAGCATACCCAATTGGAACAGTAGCCACTTTTGTTTGGTGTGTAGATATGTACTTTCTACCATATGAAATTGAAGCACCAGCATCAACATTTTTAACCATGGATATTACACTTTTTAATTCCATAACAGGTTTTAATTCAAAATCAAGTGCCTCATTGCTAGGGGCAACACCATACATAACAATACCTGCACGTGCGTAATTGTAATTAAGATTAGGCATAAATGCAATTCCAGCACTGTTTTGTAAATGAATATATTCAAAAGAAGTTCCGTTACTTAATAGTTCGTTGACAATATAATCAAAGTTTAACTTGTAATTTTGTGTATTCAATTGAATCATTATCAAGTGAATCTGCACTGGATAGATGACTAAATATGCCTGTAATATTTAGTCCATCTAATTTACACAATGAGGATATTAATGTTATTACATTAATATTTTCACTATCAATAAATCCTATTCTGCCCATACCCGTATCAAGTTTTATATGGACCTTGACTGTGCAATTACACTTTACACAATATTGATTTAATTCATTTGCATATTCCGTAGAAAATACAGTTTGTGTAATATTAAGTCTAGAAATCTCTTCTGCTTTTTGAACGGGCGTAAAGCCAAGTATTAATATATTGCATGTAATTCCAGCATGGCGGAGTGATAAAGCTTCATCCAGGTTTGATACAGCAAAAAAATCAATGCCACAGTCAACAAGATGTTTAGCGATATATTTATCACCATGACCATAGCCATCAGCTTTTACAACAGCCATAATTTTTGTGGATTGTGGAAGTTTATTTTTTATTTTAGTTATGTTATAATTAAGATTATCAAGGTTAATTACAGCCCATGTACGCTTTAGATAATCGTTCATATTTACCTCCAAAATTTAAATTATAGGGGATTTGTTATGGGAAAAAGTTTATGTTTTACTGGTCATCGTCCAGAAAAGTTAATGAAACAATATGACGAGAATTCGGATTATATTTTAGATATTAAGGCTCAAATAAAGAAATATGTTATCTCATCAATTAATGATGGATATGATTCATTCTATAGTGGAGTTGCTAGAGGCGTAGATATCTTTGCAAGTGAAATAGTGCTTGAATTGAGGAAAGAGTATCCCAACATCAAGCATATTGCAGTGATACCATATTTAAATCAATCACTAAAGTGGAACGATGATTGGAAGATGCGCTATGAAAAAGTGATTATTAATAGTGATATAAAGCTTGTGCTTAGTCAGAACTACTATAATGGATGTCTTTGGGATAGAAATGAGTTTATGATAGAAAATAGCCACAGAGTAATTGCGGTCTATAATGGCGGACATAATGGGACATACAACACAATAAACCTCGCTAAAAAGTATGGCAAGGAACTTGTGTTAATTAACGACATAAAACTTTAATTTTGTGCTTATAGAATACGAAATAGTTATTCTTCAGTTTTTTTTGCAATTAAAAAATTAATTCCAACTATATTTAGAATAATTGAAGCAATAATAATCCAAAAGGAAAATCCTAAATCAGCAAACATAAGTAAAAGGATACCAGCAACAAGAGAAATTATACCAATTAATAGGAGCAAAGCGCCAATTTGTTTAAAGCTTATACGTTTTTTATCCATTGAAGTTCACACAACCAATCATAAATTTTGTAGTATTGATAACAAAATAAGTTATAAAACATAATATTATAATACTATATTTAACTTCCAAATACAAGTAAAAACTTACGAGTATAAAAGTAATATCTACACAGAGTAATAATGGCTTTACGTGTTTTCAACAGGCAAATTTGATAAGTTATAAACATTTTCCACAGAGTTTTCAACATGTATTTGCAGTTTCTAAGGGTATTACACGTGATAAGGGGTAAAACTTTCAAGACTATCAACAGAGTTTTCAACATCATTGTGGAATTACTATGGGTAGAAAATTAGCAATATAAGCTTATTTTCGCAAAAAAGTCAACCCTTTTTATAAAATAAATTAAATATTTAGTCCTGTTTTACAAGTTGTTTAAGTAATTATTATACTACGTTTTGTAGAATGATATTAATGAAAATAAAAAGTAATAAAAAACTATATTTTGGGTGTGGATTTTTTATTATGATTATTGTATACTTAAATAGTAAAACAAAATAAAAAAGCAGAGTAGGATTTTGTGCGTTAAGTGCTGTTTGAACGGGGAGTTGTCAGACAGACGAAAAGGTAACTTGCGGTACAGAATTCGCATCCCGCTGCTACATATGGGATTTCTATCTTCCTTTATGTGGCACGTATGTGACACTATAAATTTAAAGGAGGATTTTTTTATGCAAGAAAATAAAAATGTATTTAAGATAAATATGCTTACAAGAGCATATTGGAAAAGTACAGTTAATCAATCAAACAAATTGACAATTCTATCAGTTACGGCATTGATGATAGCTCTAAACATTGCTATTAGCTCTTTTTTTATACCAGTCGGTGAAAATCTGCGCGTTTATTTTAGTTTTGTCCCAACTGCCATAGCAGGGCTAAT
>DAMDCT010000034.1:4803-6213 GCA_032091455.1 Oscillospiraceae bacterium
TGGATTTACATGCGATATATTAGGGTTTATCATTCATCCCTCTGGTCCGTTTTTTCCAGGATACTTATTGTCGTCTATTTTAGGAGCATTAATATTTGCATTGTATTTTTATAGAGCTAGAATTACTGTTGTTAAAATTTTATTGTGTAAGTTAACAGTAAACATTTTAATCAATATAGGATTAAATTCATTATGGAGTGCAATGCTATTTGGAAAAGGATATTATTATTACTTAGTTAAAAGTATTATTAAAAATATTCTGATGCTTCCAATTGAGGTTATTATCCTTATATCTATATTTCAAGTTATACTCCCACTGGCTAGTAAAATGAAACTTATACCGAGTAACAAACAAAATCGAATACCAATAATATAGTTATAACAGACTTAATATAATTAAATCTATTAATATATCATATTAGCTTTAGTAATGTTTTGTTTTACAAATATAATAAATCCGTTTAGTCTTATTGGCTAAACGGATTTATTAATTGTAGTGCTAATTTTTTCTTAAATTTTTAAAAAACTTTGATAGTTCATCTGAACAGATAGATTCCATGATACCGGATATAATTTTTGGTCTATGGTTAAAGTCACATTGAGATAATTGAATAACAGATCCACAACACCCAGCTTTTTTATCTCGCGCACCAAATACTACGGTGTCAATACGTGAGTTAATTATAGCACCCATACACATTGGGCAAGGCTCTAGCGTTACATATAACGTACAACCTGATAGACGCCAGCTTCCAAGAATCTTACATGCATTATCAATAGCCATTAATTCAGCGTGCCCTAGCGCATTCTTGCTCGTCTCACGAGTATTATAGCCTTGACCTACTACTTTGTCATCCTTTATAATTACACAGCCAACAGGCACTTCGTTTAGCTTCAGTGCAATTTGTGCTTGTTCTAGTGCAAGATTCATATAAGCATCATGTGTATTCATATTAATAGTAAAACACCTTTCTCATATTTGATGAATATTAAATTTTAATAATAACTATGACCTGACATTATCATAATTATTATACCACATGTTATTAACATAAAAAATATTTTAACTTTATTCCCAATAAAATATTTATTGCAACTCGCTAAAATACAACCAAGTTTATAATATAGTAGGCAATTAAACAAAACATATATACTTTATTAAATGGGTTGAAAATAAAGCATCTTAAGGTTATAATATTAAAAACAAACTGTATAACCAAGTGATTTATATTTATTATATGGTAAACTATTTGGGTTAGATTTGGTAAGAAAGATAGAGGGTTTTAATATGATAGATATAAAAAAACGAATAATGGTTGCTTCACAAAAGGAAAAAGCAGATTTAGTGCTTAAGAATTGTAATGTTTTAAATGTTTTCAGTGAGGAGTTTATCAATGCAGATATAGCAAT
>DAMDCT010000034.1:6223-11161 GCA_032091455.1 Oscillospiraceae bacterium
ATTGCTGGTGTTGGGGAATACAATGGAATTAAAGAAATCGATTGCACTGATAAATTTGTATGTCCGGGGTTTATTGATGCCCATATGCACATTGAGAGCACAATGGTAATGCCCTATGAACTGGCAAAGACTATTACTAAAAGTGGCACTACTACTATAATTGCAGACCCGCATGAAATAGTTAATGTTTGCGGTTCAAAGGCGGTAGTTTTTTTGCTTGAAGCTACACAGAATATTCCTTTAAATGTATTTTTAATGTTGCCTAGTTGTGTGCCATGTACACAATTTGAAACTAATGGAGCATCTTTTACAGCGAATGATTTGCTTAAATATATAAATCATCCTAGAGTGCTTGGACTTGGTGAAGTAATGAGCTATACAGATGTATTAGATGGGGAAAGTGAAATTTTAGAAAAAATCAGGGCATGTGAAAACAAAATGATTGATGGACATGCACCAGGATTGAGAAATTATAATTTGCAGGCATATGCAAGTGCTTGCGTTCGTACCGACCATGAATGCACAAGTTTTGACGAAGCAATGGATAAAGTACGTGCAGGTATGTCTATATTAGTAAGAGAAGGCAGCGCTGCTCATAATTTAGAAAATTTGATTAAAGGTTTACTTGATAGTAAGTATCCGCATGACCGCTTTTTGTTCTGTACAGATGATAAACATTTAGCAGATATACAAACAAATGGTCATATCAGAAATAATGTAGAAATGGCAGTAAAATTAGGTATGAATCCTATTTCAGCAATAAAGATGGCAACCTACAATACTGCTGTTACCTATGGTTTGAAAGATATTGGTGCTATAGCGCCTTCATATAAAGCAGATTTAGTTATATTAGATGATATAGAAAATGTATCAGTAAACTCCGTATATAAAGACGGCATATTAATTGAAGAATGTTTCAAAAATAAGTATTCAATGGTTGTAGATAACGAGTTAATATCAACAGTTAAAAACAAGCAAATTAATTGTGAAAATATTTCACTAAATGTGAGTGATAAAACACACATCATTGAAATGGTGCCGAATGAACTTACCACAAGACATATTGTAGATTCAGTGAAAAGTGAAATGGGATTATTTGTGCCCGACAATGTAGTTTCAAAGATTGTTGTTGTCGAGCGTCATGGAAAAAATGGAAATATAGCAATAGCACCTCTTAAAGGGTATGGGATAACCGGTGGGGCAGTCGCTACAAGTGTAGCACATGACAGTCATAATATTATTGCAGTTGGCGATAATGATGAAGATATTGTACTTGCAATAAATCATTTGAAACAAATCTCAGGAGGATATGTAGTATGTGGTGGAGGAAAGGTATTAGGTGAATTGACCCTTAGCGTTGCAGGTCTTATGACTTTAGATACCGCCGAAAATGTTGAAAAGAAAACAAAAGAATTATTAGAATTAGCATTGCAAATGGGAGTACCAAAACACATTGACCCATTCATTAGTCTGTCGTTTTTGGCGCTGCCAGTTATCCCAGAGATAAGACTTACGGATAAGGGATTATTTGATGTAAAAATATTTTCTTTGATAAATGAAGAAAACTAAAAGTTTAATTTGCATTTGAAATTACTATTTGTAATATGAATGCATGAAAAGAAATAATAGCAAACAATATAATCTGCGTTTTTAGTGTAATTACTTTGGATGTATAAAAATATATTTTGTAATAAGTGTAATAATTATATAAATTATAGGATGTAGTTTCAAATAATGATTTTTGAAAAAGATTCATACACAGGTGAATCATTGCCAAAGATTCATCCACAAGTGAATCATTATGTTGACAAAAGCCGTTTTAAACCATATAATTGGTATTGAGGTGAATATTATGTTTTTTTTCTTCTTTAATTCATATGTAGCTGTAATAGGAGACATCGTTAATTCAAAAAAAATATCTAATAGAAAAGAATTTCAACTTAAATTCCAAAATGTGTTGAAACATATAAATGAAAAATATGCTGACGATATTGCATCAAACTTTATGATTACATTAGGTGATGAATTTCAGGGCTTGTTGAAATTCGGAAAGAATGTGATGAGTATAATTTCAGAAATTGAAATAGCCATGATGCCCATACAAATAAGATTTGGAATAGGTATAGGTAAAATTGATACTGAAATTAATCACGATATTCCTTTAGGTGCTGATGGACCAGCTTATCATAATGCGAGATATATGATTGATAAACTGAAAGAAAAAAAATATGAAACTGATTATAGTAATATTATGATTTCTTCTGAAGGAAATAATAATCAAATAGACATATTATTAAATTCTATGCTATCACTATGCTCAACATTAAAATCAAAATGGACTAATCGTCAAATAGAGATAATAAATTGTTATGTTGAAAGCGATAAGAATCAATATAAAACGGCAGATAAACTAGGGATAACTCAATCAAGTGTTAATAAAGCCTTGAATAATTCAGGTTTCTATTCTTATCAAAAAGCTATCGAAACTGTTAATTGTACCTTGAGTGAGATAAAGGAGAAAAACGATGTTTAAAGCTACTTTTATTCTATTGCTTTTTGCACATGTATTAGGAGATTTTTATTTTCAATCAAAAAAACTCGCTATTCAAAAAGAAAAATCTATACGGAAAAGTTTAATCCACAGCTTAATTTATGCCATAACGTGTTTTATAGTTATAATTCCAGTTTATAATATATGGTTTGTTATAGCCGCAATAATAATGTCAACAACACATTTGGTAATTGATTTAGCGAAATATATTGTGATAAATCACTTGTGCAAAGATGATAATGCGAAAAATAAACGCGCGATTTACATAATTGATCAGAGTTTACATCTACTTTTTATATTCATGGCATCGATTTTAGTTTCTATGAACTGTAATTCAATAGAAACAATGCCATCTATTAATTATACTTTTAAAATTATTGGCTTAAATAAAATGCAAGCAATATCGTTGTTGTTGCTGGTATTGTTAATATGGAAACCAACTAACATTACTATTAAAAAAGTATTGTTGCTATATAAACCAAAAGATAATGAAAATAAATCAAATAAAAATGCAGGAGCTTTTATTGGATTGTTAGAAAGAGTAGTAATTCTTTTGTTATTATCAATAAATCAATATTCAGCCATTGGATTAGTTCTTACTGCTAAATCAATAGCAAGATATGACAAAATTTCGAAGGATAAAGAGTTTGCAGAATATTATCTCCTTGGAACATTGTTAAGTACAGTGATTGTGATTTTTTCGTATATGATAATATTTCAATAATGAATGATTAAATACAAAAAAGATTCACCTGAAGATGAATTATCGTAAAAGATTCATCCACAAGTGAATCTTTTTTGCACGATGTTTTAATCTGCGTTTTCAATTCAACCACATTGTATATAAAAAGATGCCATTTAATCGCGTGCATAAAAAAACACGGTCTAAGTAAAACTTAAACCGTGAATTATGTCCAGCTTTAAGCTGGTGGCGCGCCTGAAGGGATTTGAACCCCCGGCTTCGTCCTTAGGAGGGACGCACTCTATCCAGCTGAGTTACAAGCGCACAAGTACTTTAATATTATAGTACATAATATTAAAAAATGCAAATATAATTTGTAATATGTCCGTAGATTTGAATTTAATCGTATATCAATAAATTATATTTACAAAATAAATATAATTGAGAAACACCCATTGAAATATATGTATATTGGTGGTATAATCAATTACTATTGAAACAATAAGATTAAAATAATAAGGGAGTCTAGATGTGCTTTTACAAACAAAAAAATTTATTAAACCAATAAATAGATTTTCATCAAATCCAGCAAGGGTAATAGTGTTAAGTTTTGCACTATTAATAATGATGGGTACTTTGCTGTTAATGTTGCCAGTGTGTTCAAAATCAGGTTTGGTAACAAGTTTTGCTGATGCGTTATTCACTGCAACATCTGCAACGTGTGTTACTGGACTTGTAGTAGTTGATACATTTCAGTATTTTACTATTGCAGGGCAACTTGTTATTCTTTTTTTGATACAGCTTGGTGGCTTAGGACTTGTTACTTTTGCAACATTTTTTAATATTGCAATAAGAAAAAGAATTGGTCTTAAAAGCCTAAATATCGCAAAAGAATCTGTTAGTTCAAACTCTATTTTTGAAATTGGACACCTTATGAAGATGATATTTGTAATTACATTTTTATTTGAACTAATAGGTGCGATTGTGCTAATGGCTGTATTTGTACCTAAATATGGAGCATCAGGTATATTTATTTCAATATTTCTTGCAGTTTCTGCATACTGCAATGCTGGATTTGATATATTAGGTTTTGAAGGTTCTTTTTCAAGTCTTGTAAATTATCAACAAAATCCTGTGGTCTTAATTACAATAATGGCACTTGTTATATGTGGTGGTTTAGGATTTATTGTTTGGCAGGATTTATATATGTCAATTAAGACGAAGAAGGTAATGATGCATACAAAAATTGTATTATGGGTAACAGCTATTCTTATAGTTGGTGGCGGAATATTTTTTGCTATATTTGAGTGGAATAACAGCAAAACTATAGGTCAAATGAATGGTGCTGATAAGATATTAAATTCATTTTTTCTTTCAGTAACCTCTAGAACAGCTGGTTTTAACTCAGTACCAATTGAGGATATGTATGGTATTAGTAAGTTGTTTTGTATTATATTGATGTTTATTGGTGCAGCACCCGGCTCTACGGGTGGTGGTATTAAAGTGACTACTATATTTGTTATTATTATGACAGTAGTGAGTGTTATACGTGGAAAAGAAGAAACAGTTATTCATGATAGAAAAATTGATAAATCTGTGGTATACAAATCTATGGCTGTTATATTTACTGCAATGATTGCAGTTTTTGTTAGTACTTCAACAATATTCTTTACGGCACATGGTAAGGTATCGTTTAAAGAAATTG
>DAMDCT010000034.1:11171-17857 GCA_032091455.1 Oscillospiraceae bacterium
CGAGTCTGTTTCGGCATTTGGTACGGTAGGATTATCTAGTGGTGTAACAGCACTTGCTAATCAAGCATCAAGATATGTACTCATCCTAACAATGTTTATTGGTCGCGTTGGACCAGTATCACTCGCATTATCTCTTGCAATGGCAAATGAAAATAAAAACAAAGTAATGCCAGAAGCAAAAATAATGGTTGGTTAATATTCTTCAATAGTTACTATAAGTTTGATTTTATGCTAGTAGAGCATAAATGTAGTATGATAGATTCTACTAACAAATAATAAAAAAAATAAGTTGTTATATATTGTTTATTTATAAGCAAATAATATATAACAACTTTTTTATTTAAAAATCACCACAAACTAAAAACATTATGATATAATAAAAAAAGTAGTAAAATTAGTACTACATAATTTGTGTAAACAAATAAGGATGAAAATACAAAAGATAATGTTCGGAGGATTATATGGAAAATGTGTTAGGCTTAGTAACAATGGTAGGCGGTCTTGCTTTCTTTTTATTCGGAATGAATATTTTAGGTGGTGGGCTTGAAAAATTATCTGGCGGTCGAATGGAAAAAACACTAGAGAAAATGACAAGCAATGTATTTAAAAGTTTACTTCTAGGTCTTGCTGTAACTGCAGCAATTCAAAGCTCTTCTGCAACAACAGTTATTGTTGTTGGACTTGTAAATGCAGGAATACTAAAACTACGTAATGCAATTGGTGTAATAATGGGCGCAAACATTGGTACAACAGTTACTTCTATTATTCTTAGTCTTGGTGATCTTGATAAAAATCAAAGTGCAGGAATGATATTAAAATTACTTAAACCAACTACTATAACACCAATTATTGCAGTAATAGGAATAGTTATCCTAATGTCTGCTAAACGCACTAAAATGAAAATTATAGGAGAAATACTATTAGGTTTTGGCGTATTATTTAATGGCATGTTTATAATGACAGATGCCGTTGCTCCCATGAGTGAGTTGCCAATTTTCAAGACGTTATTTGCTACATTAACTAATCCAATTCTAGGTATATTGGCAGGAACAATAGTTACTGCTATTATTCAAAGTTCTAGTGCTTCCGTCGGAATATTACAGGCAGTGGCTTCAAGTGGCGTTGTTACTTTTTCTGCTGCGGTACCAATTATTATGGGACAAAATATAGGTACTTGTATAACTTCAATGATTTCCAGTATTGGAGCGAATAAAAATGCAAAGCGTGCAGCAATGGTGCATTTATATTTTAATGTTATTGGGACAGTAATATTTTTCATCGTAGTATATACCTTGCAAAGTATTGTCCAGTTCTCGTTCTGGAATGATCCAATATCTATGGGTGGTATATCAGGCGTACACATTATCTTTAATTTAATGACTACTATTATATTTATTCCATTTACAGGACTTTTAGAAAAGCTTGCTGTATGGACAGTTAGGGACAAAAAAGGTGATAAGGTTGAAGTAGAAACTGAGATTGCAACACTTGATGAAAGATTTTTGCGTTCTCCATCTATGGCACTAAGCCAATGTGAGTCAGTTCTTAAAACAATGTCTGAATATGCAAAGAGAAACTTTGAGCAAACGATTACTCTGTTTGTAAAATATGATACTAAAAAGGTTGAAGGTATTAAGGAATTTGAGGAAGCAATTGACCGTATGGAAGATAAGATAAATAACTATCTTCTAGCACTTACAGATTATGAGCTTACTGATTCCGAAAGCAGGCTGATTACTCATTATTTAAAGCTGGTATCCGAATTTGAGCGTATTGGTGACTATACAATAAACATTCTAGAGCTTGCTGAGCAGTTATATAATGAACAAATGAAGTTTTCTGATAAAGCACTTGGAGAATTTGATGCAATATGTGATGCGGTTAACGAAATTATCGATATGGCAAAAGCTTCATTTGCAAATAACGACGTTGCTTTGGCAACTAAGATAGAACCTCTAGAAGAAACAATTGACACCATGGAGGATACACTTAAATTCAGACATATTGAGCGTTTAAAGGATGGAAAGTGTACAATTGATGGTGGACTTGTTTTCTTAGAACTTTTAACTAATCTTGAACGTATATCAGACCATTGTTCAAATATTGCAGTATATATTATAGGTTTTAACAACGACAAGGATTCATTAAATAGACATGAATATTTAAAACGCATACATGGTGGTGAAGCTGATGATTATAATCAAGCAGCAGATAGCTATTATAATAAATACTTTACTCGTATTGAGTCTAAAAAATAACAGAAATTAAAAGTATGAGAAGTTGTAATATACAACTTCTCATACTTTTATGGTTATAGTCATTTTAGTTTGCACATTCAACTGAATCATCGGGAATAGTTTTATTAGAGTGTTTTTCAATTGCTCGTTGCCAAATTCTTTCTTTGCAACGTTTTTTTAATAGATTTTCAATATTAACATCATAATATACATTATGGCGAAGTATAAGAGAACTATCCTGTAAGTATCTAATAGGATCTTGTACCATGAGATACTGTGCACCACGCTCTTTGCAAATTCGCACGGTTTTCTTGTCAAAATTTCCATAAGGAAAAGCCATTAGTTGCATACGCTTATTTCCAAGTCGCTCATTTATTGTAGCTAAAGAATATTCAAGTTCATTTGCCAAGCTTACATTTGATATTTTCAAAACATTAGGATGAGTTTGAAGATGAGAATACATTTTTACTAGTCCGCTTTTTTCTAATTCCTGTGCTTGAGTCCAGTCAAACATTTCAGGGTCATTGCCTATTTTATTAGTAACTATAAATATACTTGCAGATACATTCAATTTTTTAAGAATAGGAAAAGCAAGGTCATAATTTGACCTATATCCATCGTCAAAAGTAATAACAAATACCTTTTGCTTAGAATTACGATAGTTTCCTTTAATATATTTTTCTAAAGAAATATTTTTATAGTTTTTGTTAAGCAAATACTTAATATCGTTTTCAAATTTTTCAGTTGAAACTTTAAGTTTGAAATCACGCTCAGTAATTAATGGCTTATCGGTAACTCCATGATATAAAAGGACAATAGGTGAGCCATTTAAGTTTATCTTATGTAAGTAGTAGATACTTCCTAAAATTATGGTAATAATAATAATAGGTATTATTATTGATAGCTTAATTTTTTTTTTCATATTCATCTCAATTCTGTTTATTCGACAATAAACTACTTTTGTATATTATAACATGTTATTGTTCAATAGTAAATAAAATTTAGTGTGTTATTACTAAATTTTATTTTCTTAATATCATTATAAATATTTACTTATAAAAGAGTATCAATATATAAACATTATAGTATTGCTTGTGACTTATTTAGATGTTTATTTTTTATCTATATTTAACATAAAAATATAGATAAATAAAGAAATTAATTATAGTAAAGTGGTAAGTTTGTATTGCAAAAGTTTAATTCATAGTTTATAATAACTTTGTATGATAACGATTACATTAATGTAATCAAATTATTGTATTTAGTTTGCTTAATTAAGCAGATTTATCTTTATTTATGGCAATTTAATTGGTACTAAATGATGGCGACCATATGTACCAGTTTTTAAAATTTAGCAGGTCGTATTAGAAGGAGATTTAACTATGGCTAAAATTATAGGAAGTGCTTTACCAAACATACCTTGGCAGGACAAGCCAGCAAATAGCAAAGATGTTATTTGGCGCTATGACCAAAACCCAATTATTCAAAGAGATGCAACAATTAACTCAAACAGTATTTTTAACAGTGCAGTAGTTCCATGGGAAGACGGATATATTGGCGTTTTCAGATGTGACAGCCGTTCTCGTTCAATGGATATTTTCGTTGGCCGCAGTAAAAATGGTTTGGACTGGGAATTTGAATTAGAACCATTAGTATTTGAAGGTGACGAAGAGATCACAGCTAAAGAATACAGATATGATCCACGTGTTGTTAAAATTGGGGATAAGTATTTCGTAACATGGTGTAATGGTTATCATGGACCAACAATTGGTATTGGTTACACTTACGACTTTAAGACTTTCTATCAATGTGAAAATGCTTTCTTACCATATAACAGAAACGGCGTTTTATTCCCAAGAAAAATCAATGGTAACTACGCAATGGTTTCTCGTCCAAGTGATACTGGACATACTCCATTTGGCGATGTATTCTATTCAGAGAGTCCAGATATGACTTACTGGGGTAAACACCGTTTTGTAATGGGAACTATTAAAGGTAATGACTCTGCTTGGCAGTCAACAAAAATTGGTCCTGGACCAGTTCCAATTGAAACAGATGAAGGTTGGTTAATGTTCTATCATGGTGTATTAAACAGCTGTAATGGCTTTGTATACTCATTTGGTGCAGTATTACTTGACATTGATGAGCCATGGAAAGTTAAATATCGTTCAAAACCATATTTACTATCACCACAAACAATGTATGAGTGCGTTGGAGATGTTCCAAACGTATGTTTCCCTTGTGCTGCATTGAGCGATGCTGAGAGTGGAAAAATTGCAATTTACTATGGTTGTGCAGATACTGTTACTGGTTTATGCTTCACAACAGTTGATGATGTTATCACTTACATTAAAGCTAACTCATTATAATAAACACTAATTTCTAGCCAATAAAAGACTTTCTTTTATTGGCTAGTGTTCAAGTAGCTGAAAATAGTTGTAATAGCAATTCATAAGAACAAAATTATATTAAGAGAAAAACGAGGATATTATGGAGACTTACAAATTAGAACGTGTGGCAAAAATATGTGAGGACCTTAGTGGTTTGATTACTGCTCAGTCACAATCAATTCAAGCTTTTAAATTGAAAAAGGGTATGTTTTTGACTCCTGCTGAGGCTGATGCAAGTGATGTTATTTGGGAGGACTTTTGTCCTGCAACAGATACATGGGAAGGTCCTGATGCTCATTATTGGTTTAGAACAACAATTGAAGTTCCTCAAAACTTTAATGATAAAGCTTTATGGCTTTCATTTGTTACTCAAGCAACATTTTGGGATGCAGTAAACCCTCAATTTTTGTTATTTATCAATGGTGAAATCACTCAGGGCTTAGATACAAACCATCGTGAGGTTAAACTATTTGATAAAGCTAAAGCTGGCGATAAGATTACAATAGACCTACAAGCGTATACAGGACGCGATAATGATCATAATCAAGGTACAACAGATAATTTACGTCTGTTTGCAAGTATTATGGAGATTAACGAAAAGATTAAGGACATTTACTATAACCTTGTAACACCAAATAAGATTGCATCTTTTTTAGATAAAGATAATCAAAGTCGCATTAAATTACAATTAGCACTTGAAAAGGCAATAAATTTACTAGATTTACGTGTTCCTTATTCAAATGAGTTCTATGCTTCAATTGATGAGTGTAACGAGTTTGTGCAAAGTGAGATTTATGGCAAACTTGCAGGAAACGATGACGTAATTGCAACTTGTATAGGACACACTCATATTGACGTTGCATGGTGGTGGACAGTTGAGCAAACAAAAGAAAAAGTTGTTCGTTCATTTGCAACTGTACTAAAGTTAATGGATGAATATAAAGACTATAAATTCATGTCAAGCCAACCACAGCTTTATAAATTCTTAAAACAACGTTACCCAGAATTATATGAGAGAATTAAAGAACGCATTAAAGAAGGCAGATGGGAAACTGAGGGCGGCATGTGGCTTGAAGCTGACTGCAATGTAACCTCTGGTGAAAGTTTAGTACGTCAATTCTTACATGGTAAAACATTCTTTAAGGAAGAATTTGATAAAGACAACAAGATTTTGTGGCTTCCTGACGTATTTGGTTATTCAGCAGCACTTCCTCAAATCTTGAAAAAATCAGGTATTGAATATTTCATGACAACTAAAATTGCATGGAATCAGTTTAATAAACTACCAATGGATACTTTCTGGTGGAAGGGTATTGATGGTTCTGAGGTGTTCACCCACCTTATAACTACTCAAGATATTAACCAACCAAAAGATAGCTTCTATACAACTTATAATGGTAGCCTTAATGCAATTTCAGTAATGCGCGCATGGAATAGATACCAACAAAAGGAACTAAATAATGATGTCCTAATTTCATATGGCTTTGGTGACGGCGGCGGCGGACCAACTCGTGAAATGATTGAAACTGGTGTTCGTATGGAAAAAGGAATAATTGGCGCACCAAAAGTAAGAATGGAATTCTCACGTAAATTCTTTGATGAATTATATGAGCGTTGCGCTGATAACAAGGATATGCCACGTTGGGTGGGCGAGCTTTATCTTGAGTATCATAGAGGAACATACACTTCTATGGCAAGAAATAAACGCAGTAACCGTAAATGTGAGCTTTTATGGCAAGATGTTGAGTTCTTCAGCGTGTTTGCAAAACAATTAGGATTAGAATATAACGCACAAGAGATATATGACAGCTGGGAAGTAATTCTACTTAACCAGTTCCACGATATTCTTCCTGGATCATCAATCAAAGAGGTTTATGAAGTTACTAAAGTTGAGTATGAGGCACTTGAAGGTCGTGCTAAAGAAATTATAAATGAAAAAGCAACTGCACTTGCAAATGCAGTTAATGCAAAAACAAATGACCTTGTTGTATTTAACAGTCTTTCATTCGACCGTGATGATGCTGTTATAATTGATGCTGACGGATATGATGGCGTTACT
>DAMDCT010000034.1:17867-23033 GCA_032091455.1 Oscillospiraceae bacterium
AAGATGGCAACTGCATTCCTGTTGTGCGCACAGCTGATAACAAACTAAGCTTTACTCCATTCATCGTTCCTGCAAAAGGCTATGCAGTATTTACTCCAAGCACAGCAACAATAAATGATGATTCAAGAATTACTGTTGACGGTAATGTAATTGACACACCTTATTACAATATCACACTTGATGAAGCAGGACAATTTACAAGCTTGTTTGATAAGGATGCACAACGTGAACTGCTAAAAGCAGGCGAGAAAGCAAACGTATTGCGTGTATATGAAGATAAGCCTATCTATTATGATAACTGGGATATTGATATTTACTACACACAAAAAAGCTGGGTAGCTGACGATGTTACAAGTCTTGTTTGGGAAGAAAATAATGCAGTTAGAGCAGTGCTTAAAATTGAGCGCAAGTTCCTTGACTCAACAATTACTCAAAGAATTATATTCTACACTGATAGCCGTAGGATTGACTTTGATACTGTTGTTGATTGGAAACAGTTTAATCTATTGCTAAAAGCAGAGTTCCCAGTTGATATAAATGCAAACGAAGCAACTTATGATATTCAGTTTGGTAATATCAAACGACCAACGCACAAAAATACATCATGGGATACCGCTCGATTTGAAGTTTGCGGACACAAATGGGCTGATTTATCTGAGGGTGGATATGGTGTTGCACTTCTTAATGATTGCAAGTATGGATATGGAATAACTGAGGGCAAGATGACATTAAGCTTAGTTAAATCTGGTATACTACCTAACCCAACAACTGACCAAGAGATGCATTACTTCACTTATGCATTACTTCCACACGAAGGTTTTGATGTTGAAGAGATTGCAAAAGAAGCATATACATTAAATGTTCCTGCTTACGGTGTTAAAGTTAATGCACCAAGTGCAAAGATTAGTATTGATAGCTTAGTTTCAATTGACGCAGAGAATGTAATAATTGAAACAGTTAAACAAGCTGAAGATGGAAACGGAACAATTATTCGTATGTATGAATACCAAAATATGCGTACTAACGCAACTGTTACGTATGGTACAGGCTTTAAAAATATTGTAGAGTGTAACTTGATGGAGCAAGATATTGCACCAGTTACAAGTGAAGAAAACGAGTTTAGTTTTACAATTAAACCATATGAGATTAAAACATTTAGAATAGTAGAATAAGAATAATAATGCCGTTGTTAATTCCAAAGAAGGAGTTAACAACGGCATTTTGTCATTGACGTCATATCAATCTATATCAGCTACATAGCCTTATACAAGTATGAGGTTATGTAGCTGATTGCTTTTCACAGCAGACATAATTTGAGGGCATATTATATCAACATAAGGTGTAATATAATTGGTTAATTCAGGTGATGCATTGACACGTTTTAGTAAAGTAGAAAGCGCTATTGCGATAGAGTTTCTACATTCCATCTCGCTTAATCCAGTTAAATCATTTTCGAGCAGGTTACATTCCTCAGTTGTTATAAATAGTGTAACCTCACGTTTGCCTAATAAGGTAGCGCAAAGTGCATTTCTCAAAAGCAAAACTACAATATTTTCGAGCAAGTCATCACTGCTCAATTTATATTTTACACCATAACTTGCAAGAAAACAGTTAATATCATTAATTGAAAATTGTCTGCAAAACTCATTTTCAAGCTGTAGCTTTTGCAGATAGTTTTTAATATAAATAATACCTGTTTGGCTCATATTGTCAAACAAAAGCGGATAATCAATGCTTGCAAAAGTGTTTTGCGCCTCAAAACGTGCATTATAAGTACTGAAAAAACTGTCGAAACTTTTATCAATGGTTGAATTATATGCAATATTTCGTATTGGAAGTTTCGTTTGTTTTATATTTTCAAGAAGGATTTTTGATTGCTTGATATATGCTTTTATTAAGTCTAGACCATCTTTGTGTAGTGCTCTAACATCTTCAAGGCAAACAATAGCTTGCTTTATTGATGGAAGGCTAAGTAAATAAAAATCACAGCAGTATAACATTGATGCAAATATGCCTTCTGCAATTTCTACTTTAACTGAACTGCTTTCACCTTTAGTGTAGTATAATATATGCTCACTTAACATAGTCATTAAATTAAGCTGTGTGTTTTCAGCTTGTTTTTGTGTATATATATTTTGAGCTATACATTCGTTGATAAGAGATAATGTAAAATGTTCTAAATCAATATTTGACGGATTAATTGAACAATATTCCTGAATGTCATTTTGCATTAATATTCTTCCTCCTCGTCAGTTTCGTATTTGTACTTAAATTCTTCCATGTTTTCGTAATCAGCAATATTAAATCTTAAATTTCTTGCAAGTGTTTCAAGCTCACGGTGCTTTAAGAGTTCAATTGAGCCAAAACATTGATTTTCATAGTAATCCTTCATAAGAAAAATCAATTTGTCATCGGAAATTAAATCTAATGTTTCATTCTTAATATAATAAAATGTTTCTAATAAATCATGTAATATATAAACATATTCTCGTTGATTAATATATTGAGAATTGCAAAACGCCTCAATTATTTTTTCGATAGTTTCACTTCCAATTTCAATTCTGCCATTTGCTTTTAAAGATTTGTTTCTGGTTTCGACAAGTGCATTGGCATCCTTTTGACTTAGTGTGAGCCCGTATTCCCATGTTGTTTCGTTCAATTGTACAATTTGATTAATTGTTGATTGTAAAGCTAGTGATTGAAATCCAAAGGGTAAGTAGTGTTCAAGTTCCATTATTATGATCATTCCTTTCGCACAAAACGCTAGTTTGATAAATCTCTTTCAAACTAATCTATAAAATTATAAAAAATAGGTATTGACAAACGAGTCTATGTGTGCTATGATATTTATGAGATATTATACTTGTTTTATAATAATCGTTTGCCAAATTAAATTATACCATTGATTATTAAGTTAGTCAATGGTTTTTATATTTATATAAGCTATTTAATTCATATAACAAAAAAGGCGAGCCACTTGGCTCGCCTTTAGTAATTTATTTTTAGTCGCCCAAATAAGATTTAACCATAGCTTGCAAAAGCTCATCTCGGTCTACATGACGAATTAAGCTTCGTGCATTATTATAAGTCGTAATATAGGTTGGATCCTCTGATAAAATGTAACCGACAATCTGACTGATAGGGTTATAGCCTTTATGGCTTAAAGCATCATAAACTGCGGTCAATATCTTCTTCATTTCAACGTCTTTTTCATCATTAACTGAAAAAGTCATAGTTTTATCGTACATGGTATTTCCTCCCTACATTTGCTAATTAATTTGAATAATTTTCTATTCAATTATACTATAAAAATATGCAAGATACAACCGTTTATATAAAAAATTAATAATTTCAAAAACAGTACATAAAATTGCTAAATTATAATTAACCTCTTAAGACTACATTTATTTTTTCTAATGCTTTTAATACACGCTTTATTGCCGCATCAGCTTCTATATCTGTAAGAGTTTGGGTGTTAGAACGCATAATAATTGAGTATGATACACTCTTTTTATCCTGTGCAATTTGCGCTCCTTTATACACATCAAATAGTTTAACAGCCTCAAGTGTATTTCCAACAGCACCTTTAATTGCTTTTTCAATTTCAATGATAGGAAGTTCATCATCACAAATTAAACTTAAATCACGAGTTGATGATGGGAATTTTGGAAGTGGCTTATATTGAACAGTTGGCTTAGCAAGTTCAAACATTTCACTAACATCAAATTTTGCAAGATATGTTTTAGTTGAAATTTCATAGTTTTCTGCAACTAAAGGATGAGCTTCGCCTAGAATACCAATGGTCACATCACCCTTTGTTATAACCGCACAACGTCCTGGATGGAAAGATGGGTCGTCTTTTACAGGGTGAATATCCCAATCGATAACGCCTAAACGTTCAAGCATTATCTCAACAATGCCTTTAAGTTTATAGAAATCACAGTTGCCGTACATACCAATAGTAACTTGTGCATTTTCGTTTGGAAGTTCCCCAATTGCATTTGGAATGTATTCTGAGCCGATTTCGTAGCCATAAAAAGCAGAGTTTCTATTATTGAAGTTTTTTGATAAAACCTCAAGCATTGATGGAAGAGTTGTTGTTCTCATTACACTTGTATCTTCTCCAAGAGGGTTCATAATTGTAACGCAATTGCGTAAATTAGAATCTGCAGGAAGATTGATTTTATCATAGTATTTTGGACTGATAAATGAATAAGTTGAAACCTCATAGCAACCAGCGGCTTGCAATGCTTTGTGAATTTTTCTTTCGAATTTCTGTTCTTCTGTAAGTTTTCCACGAGCAATACCTTTTACAGCAGTTGTAGGGATTTTATCGTATCCATAAATTCTTGCAATTTCTTCAGCAACATCAGCTTTATGGAATACATCAGTTCTAAATGAAGGAACGATAATATCGTCACCCTCTACTCTAAATGAAAGCTTATTAAGAATTTCAATAATTTCTTCTTTTGAAAGGTTTATGCCCAAGAAACAATTAATCCACTCTGCCTCAAGTTTGATTTTAACAGGCTCGACAGGTGAGTTATCAATATCAATTGTGCCGTCCACTACTTCGCCAGCACCAAGTAACTCAACAAGTTCACAAGCACGCATAATAGCGCCCATTGTGTTTTTAGGGTCAAGACCTTTTTCAAATCTACCTGATGCATCAGTTCTAAGTGATAAATCACGAGCAGTAATTCTAACTGAACTACCTAAAAATGCGGCAGATTCAAATACAACAGTTTTAGTTGTATCAACAATAGCACTGTTTTCTCCACCCATAACGCCAGCAACTGCAATTGCTTTTTCTTCATCAGCAATTACTAACATAGTTTCATTTAATACACGGTCAACACCATCTAGTGTTTGCATTTTTTCATCTTTAACAGCATTTCTAACTATTATTTTGTTGCCATTAATATATGAGTGGTCGAATGCATGAAGCGGTTGACCGTATTCAAGCATAACATAGTTTGTAATATCAACTAAATTATTTATTGGACGAACACCACTTGCACGAAGACGCTCACGCATCCAACGTGGAGAAGGTGCAATTTTAACATTCTTTACTACTTTTGCAGTATAGCGTGTGCATAGCTCTGTATTTTTTACATCAACAGAAATATAGTTTGCTATATCATCGCCACAACCTTTTACAACAGG
>DAMDCT010000034.1:23043-25589 GCA_032091455.1 Oscillospiraceae bacterium
TGTTCTTTAAATGGAAGGTCATAGGTAGCGGCAGTTTCTCGTGCCAATCCGATTACGCTTAGACAGTCAGGACGGTTTGAAGTGATTTCAAACTCAACACAAGTATCGTTAATGCCAAGTGCATCATGTATATCGTCACCTGGTTTGCAATCCTCTTGAATTAATAAAATGCCGTCCTCAATTGCATATGGGAAATCGTTTATAGTAACATTCAATTCTGCAACTGAACAAAACATACCCTCGCTCACTTCTCCACGAAGTTTGCCTTTTTTTATTTTCACTCCATTAGCAAGAGTAGAACCGTCAAGTGCAACAGGCACAAGTGCGCCAACAACGACATTAGTTGCAGCTGTTACTATTTGTATAGGTTCTTCTTTTGCAATATCAACCTTACAAACAACAAGTTTATCTGCATCTGGGTGTTGTGTAATTTCTAGTATTTTTCCTACAACTACATTTGTAATTTCACTGCCTTCTATTTCATAGCACTCAACTTTTGAACCTGACATTGTTAGTGCGTGTGCATATTTTCGTGGCTCTACATCTATATCTACATAATCAGATAGCCATTTCATTGATAAATTCATTATATAATTCATCCTTTCGGTTTGTTTTAAATTAAGTCTTGATAATACTCACAGTGTTTTATAACTGATATAATTTATACTACTGTGTGAAATTGCGACCGGCGGCTCGCCGGTTGCCCATTAAAACTGGTCTAAGAATCTTAAATCATTTTCAAAGAATAGTCTTAAATCATCAACGTTAAAACGGCGCATAACAACACGCTCAAGACCAAGACCAAATGCAAATCCACTATAAACCTCAGGGTCAATTCCGCAATTTTGTAATACCTTAGGGTGAACCATTCCACAGCCTAGTATTTCAATCCAACCTTCGCCTTTACATAGACGGCAGCCTTCACCATTACAGCTAAAGCATCTTATATCAACTTCGGCAGATGGCTCGGTGAATGGGAAGTGGTGAGGTCTGAAACGAACTACTGCATCATCACCATAAAGCTGTTTTACGAATATTTCTAGTGTGCCTTTTAAGTCTGCCATTGTAATTCCCTTATCAACAACAAGACCTTCAATTTGATGGAATAAAGGTGAGTGAGTTGCATCAACTGCATCAGAACGGTAAACTCTGCCTGGGGAAATAATTCGGATTGGTGGCTCAGTTTTCTCCATAACACGAATTTGAACAGGGGAAGTTTGTGTTCTTAAAAGTGTATTTTCAGTGATATAGAAAGTATCTTGTGTATCTCTTGCTGGGTGGTCTTTTGGCATATTAAGTGCCTCGAAATTATAATGGTCAAGCTCAACTTCTGGACCACTTACTACGCTAAATCCCATTCCTAAAAAGATTTCTTTTATCTCATCCATTACAAGGGTTAGTGGATGCGGTTTCCCTAGTGTAGGAATACTTCCAGGCATTGTAACGTCAATACGTTCTGATTTTAGGCTTTCTTCCATTTGTGCTTTTTTAAGAATAGTAAGTTCAGTTGCAATTGCAGTTTCGATTGCCTCTCTTACCTCATTTGCAAGTTGACCTATAACAGGACGTTCCTCTGCACTAAGCTTACCCATTTGTTTTAGTATTGCAGTAAGCTCACCTTTTTTACCTAGAAATTTTACACGTATTGCATCAAGCTCTTTTATATCATGACAATTTTCAAGTTCGCTTGTTGCTTGAATTTTAATTTGCTCTAATGCTGTTTTCATTGTTTATACCTCCATATGATTAGTTTTGAAAATTAATTTGGTGTTTTTAAATGCTAAGATTGTGCAAGATTTTAAAATTAAAAAAAGCCTCGCTCCTTGACAATAACGTCAAGGGACGAAGCTTAAAATCCGTGGTACCACCCTAATTTTGCATAAGTTAAAAAATATTTATATTTTTTAACTTTTATACTCATTGTGCCGTTTAACGTTGGCAAATCCGTTATTGCTTATTTTTAATGGGAGTTAATTCCATTAATTTCAGCAATACCACTCGTAAGTGAACTTCAACATTAATTTTACAAGGACTGCTTCCAGCTAGAGTTAGTTAAAAACTCTTGCAGTCTTTCTCTTGTTTGCAAAAAATAACGTTTACTTTTCTTAGTCAATATGTTTTTTGATATTTTGTTTTGTGATATATATTTCATTATAACAAATAGTTACAGTGTTTGCAAGCCTTTTACTAAAGATTAATTAGCTTATAAGTTATGTTAGTAAGTTATAGCTTTAATTAGATTATTAACTGATTCTTTTTTTGTAGCCCATGAGGTTACAAATCTTATAGCAGATTTATTATCGTCAATTTTTTTCCAGATATTAAAACTGAAATTTTCTTTTAATAACTTGATTTTTTCATTGCTCAAAATTGGAAATATTTGATTTGTAGGTGAGTCAACTAAAAAATCAATTCCTGCTTTTTTAAGTCCGTCCGCTAAAAGATATGCCATTTCATTAGCATGTGTTGCTAAATCAAAAAACAGGTCATCAGAAAATAATTCTTCAAACTGAATACCTAAAACACGACCTTTGGCAAGTAAAGCG
>DAMDCT010000035.1:0-424 GCA_032091455.1 Oscillospiraceae bacterium
TTACTATTAGTACGATTTGTTCATTTTATTTAACTGCTTGAACTTTTATAGTGCTTCAACCCAAATTTCCATAACCTAAATGCTAAAAAAGTAAAAATAGCTACTACACCTATTGAATATAAAAAGCCGAGTAAAGTCAACGTTTCGGCAAAAAGTTGAGTTGGAATAGTTGCCATAATGCCATAGGGAAGTACAAAGTAGAATAACACCTTGAATATTCCTTTGAAACAAACTCCAGGGATTTTCATGCATAGATCAAGTAAATTCTCCAATCTAGTAACGTTAGTTGCTGAGATTACAAAGAAAGGTATTGTGCGGAGAATTAACATTACGTCATACCATAGTATTAGCATAATTAATACAAGAAAAGCATAACCTGCAATTTTCCCAAATGTAACAGATACATTAATAAGTGACATACCAT
>DAMDCT010000035.1:434-14555 GCA_032091455.1 Oscillospiraceae bacterium
AATGCCAATACTTGCAAAAACAAGTGGAACAGAACCAAGATTGATATTCTCAAAAGTTAACCTTAGTAGTGGATTGGCAGGCTTTGTAAGATAATAATCCAAGTCGCCGTTTTTAATCTTGTTTGGTATATCATTAATTCCAAAGAAAAAGATAACCATATTTAGTGCATTAATCAACGAAAATGTTCCAATAAATAAAATCATTTCGCCCTTAGTCCAACCACCAATAGAGTCAACTTGTGAATATATAACATTAAAAACTAATAGTTGTATTGCAAATAAAGAACCATCTATGAAAAATGCTCCAAAAAAGGATAAGCGAAATACCATGATATTAGATAACTTCATTTTAATTAGTGTCCAAATAAATTTTAACTGTCGTTTCATATTCCCACCCCATCATACTTAATGCGTAGCTTGTTATACGTCACTATATTAAGTGGTATAAGGAGCAATACCCATGTAGCAAGTATTATAAGCCCAATCAGTGCTTCTTCACTATTTCGTCCTATTAGCAACATGGATGGCAGATAGGTAATATAGTAGAATGGGAAATATCGCATTGCTTGAATAACAATTTCAGGTAGTAGTACAAGTGGCACCATAGTACCTGTGATAAAGGCAACTAAATTATCTTTTATCATCAAAAACAGCCAAACATTTTCAAACTTAAATGCGATAATGCCAAGAAAAAAGTTCAATTGAATCATAAATATAAGCCCTAATATACACAATAAGGAAGCCATCAATATAAGTATAATATTAGAGGTGAATATAAATTTTATTCTAAAAATAAATATCCAAACTACAGCTGCAATTAGATTGAAAGATAAGTAAAATGCTGAAGTTCCAAATGTTTGTGCAAGAAAGTATCCTTGTGCATTAACTGGAACGACCAGGTACTTTGAAAAAGTACCACCACGAATGCGATTGCTAACTTCGCCACTAACTCCGCTAGACATATCTAACTGAGATATAAAAGAAGATATTATGTAGTAAGAAAGCATTGCGTGAAAAGTAAATCCAGATACTTCATTTTGTCCTTTGAAAATTACACTCCATAGAATATAGGCAAAAAGAATTTTAATAATTGTAAACAGCATATTAAAAGCAATATCAAACCGCCAAGCAAGTTGAGATTTAAAAGTAACTTTTGCTATTTCAATATATTTTCTCATATGGACACCTCGCTACAATTATATATTCTTTCCACTACATCCCCAATGTCATCCTCCTCAATTGAAATATCGCTTATGTCACAATGAATTAAAACATCATTAAGAATATTTTGGATGTTGTTTCTATCTGCCATCATGGTTAATTTGTATGGTGACTGTTCTAAAATTTTAACTTCATTAGGAACTGAATAATTGCAGTTTTGTTCCATTGAAACTGTAATTTTTTTATGAGTTTGATATTTTGAAAATAAGTCATCAGTTAATCCATCAAAAATTTTCTCCCCATGATTAACAACAACACAACGCTTACAAAGACTTTTAATATCCTCCATATAGTGAGAGGTTAGTAAAATGGTTGTTCCTTTATCACGATTAACTTCTTTTAAGAAAGTTCTAATTTGGCGTTGTGCAACTGCGTCTAAGCCAATTGTTGGCTCATCAAGGAATAATATTTTAGGGTTATGAAGTAATGCAACAATCAATTCCATTTTCATGCGTTCACCTAAAGAAAGTGTTCTAACCTGTACATTTAAATACTCTGATACATCAAATAACTCAATAAAGTAATTCAGATTACGCTTGTATTCATCATCTGGGATATTGTAAAGTTCCTTAAAAAGTAAAAAAGTATCAGCGGCAGTTAGCTCAAAAAACAGTTGGCTTTTTTGCCCCATTACTACGGCATATTGTTTTTTAAACTCGTTTTTTAGTTTGTTGGGGTAATAGCCAAGAACCGATATTTCACCTGCAGTTGGCGCAATAATTCCTGTTAGCATTTTTACTAAAGTTGTTTTACCTGCGCCATTTGGACCGATAAGACCGACAAATTCACCTTCGTTTATATTTAAATCAAAATTTGAAAGTGCATTTTTAGTGATGTATTCACGATGGAATAAGCTTTTGATGCTTCCTTTAAGTCCTGCTTCTTTTTCAAAGCGCTTATATGATTTTGTAAGTTGTTGTGTTTTAATAATACTCATTTAGTCTCTCCTTTTGTGTCATATTTGATTTCTAAATCTGGACAGTGACCTTTATCCATTTTGTGACTTGCTTTTCTATTTTCAACGCTATCAAAAATAATTGAAAAATCATAATCAGGTGGATATAATTCACTTGCTGGAACCTGTATTCTAATGCGCTTGTGAAGAATAACGCGCTTATCTCCTTTCACCTGTACGCCAATTTCACCTCGTTCGTTAGTAGTTTGATATACAATTCCAATTTCCTTTTGTGGGAAAATCATAACGCTATCACCAATATTAAATGAATGGCATCGATTAAGCTTTTTTGACATAGTATCAGAAACTTTTTTAATTTTCGGTACAAAATTAGTTTTGTTATTTGAAACTTCTATATTGCTTTCTATAATAAGTTTATCAGATGTTTGATTTCTCAATTTTAATTGATTATAAGCCATATTTTGAGCTGTTTTCAGCATATGCTGTGGAAATCCAAGACGCTTAGCTATATATAATGCACAGCTTTCGCCTGCCTCACCTAATTCAAGTTGATAAAGAGGGTTAAGATTCTCTCTATCAAATGACATTCTAGCATTTATTAATCTAGGTGTATTCTTTGCATATTCCTTTATTTCTGGATAATGGGTGGTAGCGACAAATAAGCATTTTTTTGCTCTTAGTTCTTCTAATATTGAAACAGCAATACCCATTCCCTCAGCAGGGTCGGTTCCTGAACCTAACTCGTCAAGCAAAACTAAACTTTCTTCATTTGCACTGTTTAGAATTTCAATAATTCGAGTAATATGGGATGAAAATGTAGATAAGTTCTCTGTAATACTTTGCCCATCACCAATATCACATAAGATGAAATTATGCATACTAAATATGCTATCTCTTGACGCAGGCACATGCAGTCCACTTTGCGCCATCATTGATAAAAGCCCAACTGTTTTTAATGCGACTGTTTTGCCACCTGTATTTGGACCAGTGATAACAACACCATCAATCTCATTTCCTATTTCAAAATCAAGTGGAACACAAGTCTGCTGATTTAATAATGGATGTCTACCAGCTTTAATTTTTATGAAGCGCTTTGTAGTAATTGACGCATGGACTGCTTTCATTTGCATAGATAGTTTTCCTTTTGCAAAAATAACATCTAAAATCTCCATTGCATCAATATTTATTTTTATTAGTGGTAAATTATCCTCAACAAAAGCAGTTAGCGTATATAGTATTTTCCTAACTTCATTATCTTCTTCAATTTGAAGTAAGGCTAAATCGTTTTGAAGCTTATGGACAACAGCTGGCTCAATAAAACAAGTGCCACCTGTGCTTGACGTGTCAATAACAGTGCCATTAATTTGATTTTTGAATTCTTTTTTAACTGGTAATACATAATGACCGTTTCTTTTCGTTACATATCCGTCAGTAAATAATTCTTTTCTATTTTGTAGTAAACTTTCAAGTTTTGATTTCACTTGCATATTGACAATTTCAATTTTCCTTCTAATATCACGTAATGCAGTCGATGCCAAATCGTCGACTAATCCATTTCTAATACTTCTATCTATCTCATCATACAACTCAGATAAATCATTTATTGAGTCACCATAATAAGAAATTGCAACATCTAAGTTTTTTGCTCTTTTTAGATATGATTTCATTCGTTTGCATGATGAAATAAACTGTGCAATGTTTGTAAGCTGTTCGGGAATTAGCATCGAACCTTTTTTACAGAGTTCCAATGTTTTATCAATTTCTTTCATTGTAGTAAGTGGGGGAGTGCCTAAAGACTCCATTATTTTTTCTGCTTGTGTTGTTTCCTGTGTTTTTTGCAAGCACTCTTTTTCATTAAGAAATGGGTTTAAATTTGAGAGTGTTTCTTTTGCACGTTCGGATAATGCTAATTCGCATAGCATCTCTTTTATTTTGTTAAATTCTAAAATTACTTCTGATTTATTCATATATTGTTATGACCATCCTTTTCGTACAGACTTGGAGTTTAGTGGTTTTCGTCAATACTTTATGCCGAAAAGACAAAACTCTTGTTTGGAAAATTTATTTTTCAAACTTCTCCTAACACAAAAACCCACGGGAGTTCACTACATCCTTTTAAGTAAATACATAAAAGCGTAGAATGCTCCCGTGGGTTGCCTATTAAAATTAGGCGAATAGTATTAAAAAAGCACGACGAAAAAATCCATCATGCTTCATATAGTCAAAAAGTTATAGTAATCCTATCATTGACTAAATTATATAATACGACGGTTTTTATGAAGCAATCTATAAAGTAGTGTTTAAATAGTTTGAAAATTTCTAATAAAGCTACACTTTAATAGACAGGTAACCCTGCCAATTATAATTTTCCACTATTCATTTTGTGCAATTAAGCACAATCACCCAATATAGATACACTTAACATATTAACAGTCCTCTCATTTCTAAAGTATGTTTAATAGTATATAGGAAATTGAAAAAATTGTCAAGAATAAATTTTATTATATCACATTATTACTATCAATTTTGAAATATTTACCGATTGATTTTATTATTGACAAATATTAATTGTAGTGGTAAACTAATTTTGGAAACGTTTCAAAAATCGATACAGGAGGAAGCTAATGCTTACAATAAAGGATGTTGCAAAAGAATCAGGTGCAAGTGTTGGAACAGTTTCTAGATTTTTAAATGGTGCTCAGCTTAAGAAAAGTAATATGGAAAAGATTGAAGCTGCTATTAAAAAGTTAGGATATGTTCAAAATCCTATTGCTAAAAGCATGAAAACTGGTAAAAGTATGACAATCGCTGTATTGGTACCACGGTTGGCAAATATGTTTAGTATGCGTGTGATTGAGAGCATAGAACGGAAACTATCCGATTATGGATATAGTGTCATTATTAGTGATAGCTCAGATAATGAAATACGACAAATTGAGAAGTTGGCTATGCTTAAAAACAAGTTGGTAGATGGGTTCGTTTTAATGCCTGTTGGTACATGTTCTAAAGACATACAACACACAGTTAACGGGATACCACTTGTATTAATAGACCGTGTTATCGACGAAAACATTTTTGATTCAGTGGTCGTAAATAACAGGCAAGTTTCATATAATGCAGTGAAAAAGATACTTGATTGTGGGGTAAGAAGAATAGGAATTATTGAGGGGCCAGACCATATTTCTACTGCAATCGAGAGAAGAAACGGATTTGAAGATGCACTTTTAGAAAAAGGACTAAAGAAACAATTTTTCACAAAAGGCGGATATACATTTGAGGACGGAAGAAGTGCAATGAGAGAGTTGATGAAACATAATTTAGAAGCTGTATTTATTTCAAACTATGAATTGACTGTTGGTGCTCTAAGTGTATTACCTCCACAAAAGCAAATTCAAATTATTGGTTTTGATACTCCAGAGTTTTATCAAGGTGAGAATTTTACTTTCATTACACAACCTATTGAAGAAATAGGAGAAAAAGCAGCACAGATTTTACTTGAACGAATAGAAAATCCAAACAAGAAAATAGAATCGGTTTTGATAGATTGTCAGTTTTAAATGACTGACATACCAAAAATTGAAACGTTTCATTTTCAAACTAGAATATATTAAGGAGGAATAACTAAGTGAAAGTTAAGGCAACGTATTTTCAAAATAGTCAAGAAAACCCTTTAATCTATGGCGATGTTGATATTATTAATCCAAAAAGACAAAGGCTAAGAGGAGAGCAACAAAAAGAGGGAGTATTAGCACAAACCGTGTTAGTTGGGTTTTGTGGTACAGATTTTGAACTTATGAAAATGGGACAAAATAAAAATTTGTCACATAAATTTCCCGAAGGAACTAACAGGTTAATTAACGGACATGAGGGCATTGTATGGGTACCATCGCAAAACCGATTTGCAATTGTGCTTATTCGTGGAGGAGATAGCTATGATCCTACCAGATTTGAAGAGGATGAATCCTATTTCGAATATGGTTGTGACTGTGCAGATGGACTATTTTCCGATATGAATTACTATAATCCAGATATGCTTCTTCCTATACCTGATGGCTATGTTAAGGATGGAAAAATCGACTTGGAATTTGCTAAAAAAATGGTGTTTTCTGACCCTTATGCATGTATGATTTTTCAGCTTGAAAGAATGGAGGACATGGGGGTTGCTCAAAACTTTAGAGTACAAATGGCAAAATATAAGTGCAGTGAAGAAAAAGCAAGGGAATATGCTAAAGAAAAATTGTTTGATAACACTGTTATTTTTGGTTTAGGCACGACAGGAATGTTTATGGGCGAATTAATTCGTAAGAAATATCCCAACGCAAACATTGTTTTTGTAGGAAGATCAGAGGAATTATCTGAAAAAGTACAATTTGCATTAAAAACTACCAAATCACGTTATGTAAGAAGCAATTTTAATACAAATGAAGAACTGGCTACTGCTATTGAAAAAGAACTTGGTGGAAAAGCGAAAGTATTTATTGGTGTAAGTGGTAGTAATATAGAACATGAAATTGCATTTAAATATGGTGTGCTAGGTTGCAATGGCATATATAATAGTTTCTCATTAGGTCCAGTAGTTTCATATGATACAATGCCTTTTGGATTTAAAAATCATGTTATTTTGTCCTCAATTAATTTTAGACAGGATCACATGGAACAAGCAATTCAAATTCTAGCAAAAAGCAACTATAATCAGATTGTCCAGCTAATAGAGAAAAACGAATTTATTTCCGATCCAATGGGTTGTTATTATAATAAAATATACAGCAAGTCTGCACCATTAAAAACAGCAATGATATGGAACGAAGAATATATTTGCAGGAGTGAAAAATAATGAAAACAGTATTTATTGAACAGCCAAACAAAATTGCAGTAGTAGACACACCAAAACCACAGAGAAAAGAAGGCGAAGCTTTACTTAAAATAAAGTATTGTGGCATATGCGGAGCAGATGTTGCAAGCTATACAGGTAATCAACCTTTTACTACATATCCAAGAATACCAGGACATGAATTTAGTGCCGAAATTGTTGAAATACCGGAAAACGACAAAGGGCTAAAGGTTGGAGATATTGTAACGGCAAATCCTTATTTTAATTGTACAAAGTGCTATTCATGTCAGCGTGGATTTGTGAATTGCTGTACAGATAATCAAACAATGGGTGTTCAGCGTGACGGAAGTTTTTGTGAGTATATCTCTATGCCTATTGAAAGAATATATGATGGAAAGGGTCTTGACGCTAAACAGCTTGCACTGATTGAACCTTTTTCTATTAGCTATCATGCACTATCTAGAACACAAATTAATAAAGATGATAAGGTATTAATTATTGGAGCAGGGCCGATTGGCTTGTTCGCATTGATTTCTGCAAAGCTAAAGGGAGCAAAAGTATATATAGCCGATTTATTAGATAGACGACTTGAACTTGCCACCGAGTATGGTGCTGATGGTGTTATAAATACAAAAAATACACAGCTGTCCAGTGCAGTCGAAGAGATTACAAATGGAAATGGGTTTGATGTTTGTGTTGAGGCATGTGGACTATCAACTACATTTTTAAATGCCATTGATAGTGTTGCTTTTGCAGGAAAAATTATTTTGATTGGTAATGGTAAAAAAGATACTACTTTTAATCATTCAATTATTCTTAAAAAAGAGCTTAATATTTACGGAAGTCGTAATAGCTTTGGACATGATTTTACAGAATTAATTGATATTGTAGCAAGTGGTAAAGTTGATGTTATGAAAATGGTGAGCGAAATATACCCTATGGATAAAGCCGATAAGGCGTTTTATGCATTAGCAAACAATGATGGAAGCCTTGCTAAGATACTTGTGGAGGTAGGATAATGGTTGAAAAGATTGTACAATTTGGTGAAGGTGGTTTTTTAAGAGGATTTGTGGATTACTTTATTCATCACATGAACCAAAAAGGTTTATTTGATGGTAAAGTAGTGGTAGTACAGCCAATTGAAACTGGTTTGATTAATGTGCTTAATGAACAGGCAGGAACCTATAATTTATTCTTACGTGGAATAGAAAATGGAAAAGTAGTAACTGAGCATACAAAAATCGAATCAATTTCTCGAGCTATCAACCCATATACTGACTTTGTGGAATATATGAAACTTGCTGAAAATAAAGAGTTAAGATATATTATTTCAAACACAACCGAGGCTGGGATTGAATATCTAGGAACAGAAAAAAAGACAGATGCACCACCAAAGTCATTCCCAGCTAAATTGACAATGCTTTTACATAAACGTTTTTGTCTGGGCTTGAAAGGTTTTGTATTATTACCATGTGAACTTATTGATCATAACGCGGACTACTTAAAAAAATATATTTTGCAATATGCTGATTTATGGGATTTGGGTTCTGATTTCAAAAATTGGATTGAGAATGAAAATCATTTTTGTAACACGTTGGTTGACCGTATTGTTACAGGTTATCCAAAAGATGAAGCAGACCAGTTAAATAAACAAATTGGTTATGAGGATAAGTTGCTTGATACTGCTGAGATATTTCATTTGTGGGTAATTGAGGGAGATTTTGAACAAGAACTTCCATTAAATAAAGCAGGCTTCAATGTAGTGTGGACTGATGATGTTTCCCCTTATAAGAAAAGAAAAGTTAGAATTTTAAATGGTGCGCATACATCTATGGTATTAGCGGCGCACTTGTATGGGCTAAAAACAGTGCGTGAATGTATGAATGATATTAATATTAGTGCATTTTTAAAGCATTGTATTTTTGAAGAAATTGTTCCTGTGCTAGGAAAAACACAGGTTGATATTTACTTTGCAAATGCCGTACTTGAGCGTTTTTCAAACCCATTTATTGCACATCAACTACTCTCAATTGCTTTAAACTCTGTAAGTAAATTCAAGGTGCGTGTACTACCTACCATATTAGAATATCAAGAGCAATATGGTCATTATCCTAAAGGTTTATTATTTTCATTAGCAGCATTAATTGCATTTTATAGGACTGATGATGCAAAAGATGATAAAGGAATTATGGAGTTTATGAAAAATGCTACCGTGGAGGATATTTTAAGTAATACTGATTTATGGGGAAAAGATTTATCGGATATGAAATCTGAAATTCAGCAATATTTAGACATCATTTCTGAAAAAGGTATGAAAGAGGCTATACAATGGATATTGTTAAAATAAACGAAAAGGATAATGTTGCTGTCAATATTAGCACAGGACATAAAATAGCAATAAAATCAATATCTAAAGGAGAGCAGATCATAAAGTATGGGTATCCAATAGGTCATGCCACACAGGATATTATGGAGAATGAACCAGTGCATACTCATAATCTTTCCACTAATCTAAAAGAGTTAATTAGTTATACATATCAGCCTAACTATAATATTCCTCTTAAGGAAAGCCCATTATTAATTAATGCATTTATTCGAGAAAACGGTGATATTGGAATACGAAATGACGTTTGGATTATCAACACAGTTGGATGCGTTAATAAAACAGCTCAAATATTGAGCGAAAAAACAGGAGCATTTTATTTCGCTCACCCTTTCGGATGTTCTCAATTGGGTGGCGATTATAAAACGACACAAAACATACTAAAAGGTTTAGTGAATCATCCAAATGCTGGTGGAGTTTTAGTGCTTGGTCTAGGTTGCGAAAATAACAATATTACTGAGTTTAAAAAAGTATTGGGTGAAGTAAATCCAAAACGAGTGAAGTTTTTATCCGTTCAAGAAGTTGACAATGAAATCGATGAAGGTATTAAACTAATAGAACAACTGAAAATCTATGCTAGTGGGTTCACAAGGCAGGAAGTGCCTATTTCAAAGCTAAAAGTAGGTTTGAAATGTGGTGGAAGTGATGGTTTTTCTGGTATTACTGCTAATCCTCTTGTTGGTCAGTTTTCTGATAAACTTATACGTATGGGGGGAAGTAGTGTATTAACGGAAGTACCTGAAATGTTTGGTGCTGAAACCATATTTATGAACCGTTGTATTACAAAAGAGTTGTTTGATAAAACAGTTGCATTGATAAATAACTTTAAGCAGTATTTTATCAGGCATAATCAAGAAATATATGAAAATCCATCTCCAGGAAATAAGGCAGGCGGTATTAGTACTCTTGAAGATAAATCTTTAGGGTGTACACAAAAGGGCGGTTGTAGTCCAGTGGTTGATGTTTTAGATTATGGAGATACCGTCACTAAAAATGGACTGTCTTTGCTAAATGGACCAGGTAATGATATGGTGGCGGTTACAAATTTAACTTCTGCTGGCTGTCACTTGATACTATTTACTACGGGTAGGGGAACTCCTCTTGGAGCACCTGTACCAACTGTAAAGATAGCGACAAATTCGAGTTTGGCAAATAACAAACTTCATTGGATAGACATAAATGCAGGCAAAATGTTAGATGGAAATAATATGTTAGAAGAACTATTTGAATATGTGATGTGTGTTGCTAATGGAGAAAAAACAAAAAACGAGCAGTATGGTTATAGAGAAATATCTATTTTTAAGGATGGAGTTACATTATGATTATAGATGCACATGCTCATTTGTGGGAAACACAAAATGGAGAAGTTAATGGTAAACCTGTTATACCTCTATTAGGGGGGCAAAGCAATTTTGGTGGGGAAATACGTCAGATGATGCCACCGTATATGATAGATGGCAAGAATACTGCTCAAATGTTTATTTCAAATATGAATTATGGGGGTGTAAGTGCAGCAGTTATTACGCAAGAGTATATAGACGGAAATCAAAATGAGTATTTAAAAAGAGTTAAGGAAGAGTACACAAACCGTATCAAAATTTGTAGCCTTTATGAGGAAAATGATGATTATGAGCTGGATAAATTTGATGGGATTAAGATATGTGCTGGTAGATTAAAACAAAGAGATTTAACAATACATTCAAAGGTGTTTGAATCAGCACAAAAAGCCAATAAATTCATTTCTATTGATTTATGCGAGGGAAACTATCAAGTTGACAGCATGAGAGAAATTATCACCCAATACCCTAAATTGAGAATAGCTATTGGACACTTTGGAATGGTCAATCGCCTAAATTGGCAAAAGCAAATTGAACTTGCAAAGAACAAGAATGTTTTTATTGAGAGTGGTGGAATTACGTGGCTTTTCAATGATGAGTATTATCCTTATAAAAGTGCAATTGATGCAATTCTCGAGGCAAGCTATATATGTGGCATGGAAAAACTAATGTGGGGCAGTGACTATCCAAGGACAATGACGGCTATTACTTATAAAATGAGTTATGATTTTATTCTAAAGAGTAATAAACTATCAAATACACAAAAAGTGATGTTTTTAGGAGATAATGCAAGACAATTTTATGGGTTTAATGATCTGCCCGAAGCGACCTACATTAAAAATATGTTAGAAGATTAAATAATAAATAGAAATGAGGAATTAAATTGAATAAACAAGATTATCTAAAACAAATAGACGAAGTAATAGCAAACGGAAAGTATAAGGACTCATGGTCATCTTTATATAATCATGCAGTTCCAAAGTGGTATCAAAACGCAAAATTCGGTATTTTTATTCACTGGGGAGTATATTCTGTTCCTGCTTATGGCAATGAGTGGTATCCACGACAATGCTATATTGAAGGTACAAAAACTTATTACCACCACATCAAAACTTATGGTAATCATAAGGGTTTTGGATATAAGGATTTTATACCAATGTTTAAAGCTGAAAAATTTGATGCAAATGAATGGATGGATTTATTCGAAAAATCTGGCGCAAAATATGTAATGCCCGTTGCAGAACATCATGATGGATTTCAAATGTATGAAAGTGATTTATCCAAATGGAATGCAAAACAAATGGGACCTTGTAAAGATATTTTAGGCGAATTAAAACAAGCGGCTGAAAAACGTGACATAGTATTTACAGCATCAAGCCACAGGGCAGAACATTACTGGTTTTTAAATGGTGGAAGACAATTTGATAGCGATGTGAACAGTGGAGAATATGAAGATTTCTATGGACCAGCTCAAGCAGGGGGAGAAGATACTCATCTTATCTCGTCTTCTCCAGCAAGTAAGGAGTACTTGGAGGATTGGCTTGTTAGAACGTGCGAAATTGTAGATAAATATCAGCCTCAGATTCTTTGGTTTGATTGGTGGATTCAGAATTTATCATTTAAGCCTTATCTTAAAAAGTTCGCAGCATATTACTACAATCGCGCACTTGAGTGGGGAAAAGAAGTTACTATCAACTATAAGTACAACGCATATGCGCCAACAACAGCAGTATTTGATATTGAAAGAGGGCAATTGAGCGGAATTAACCCTCGGTTGTGGCAAAATGATACGGCAATTGCAAAAAACTCATGGGGCTATACTGATAACAATGATTTTAAAAAGCCACAAGAAATTATTGCCGATTTGGTCGATATTGTAAGTAAAAACGGTTGCCTGTTATTAAATGTAGGACCTAAAGCAGATGGAACTATAACAAATGAAGAAAAAGATGTTTTGTTACATATTGGAGAATGGTTAAAAGACAATGGCGAAGGTATTTATGATACTACATTTTGGCAGTGTTTTGGGGAAGGGCCAACTGAAATAGAAGAGGGAGCATTTACTGATGTGAATAGAGCAGGATTTACATCAGAAGATATTAGATTCACTTATAAAGAAGGGGCTATATATGCTTTTGTAATGAAGTGGCCTAGTAATAATATTGTAAAAATTAATAGTCTTAAATACAACAAAGATTATACAAATGATTTTGCTATTAAAAAAGCTGAAATATTGTCTTATGATGATAACGTTAATTTTATACGTGATCAAGATTGTTTAAAAATATATTCAAAGGCTTTTATTGATAGTGAATACCCAGTATGCATTAAAATAACAATTGATTAATGACATGAAATTTTCTGTTGAATTATAATTTTCAAAATAAACATCCGCCGACTTAAGTTGGCGGTTATTTATTTTAAATCATTATAACAAATAAACTCTGCAATATTAGGAATGCTAATACAAAAGGAGGGCGTTTTTATTTGAAACAAATAACAGTTGAACATGCTAACCCTACTGATATACCTAGTATATTAGAGATTAAAAAACAATCTCATTTGTATTTTTCCAACAGCAGACCAGATATGTATGCACAAAGTGAAATTTTATATACAGATAATTTTTTATATAGTTTTTTTGAAAATGAGGATAAGTATATCTCAATAGCAAAATTAGAAGAATTAATTGTGGGATATGCTTTCGTTGAAATAGTAAAAGTAAATCTTCCAATGATGACTAATAGAAAATATGCTTACATTCATGATATAGCGGTTCGAGAATTATATCGACATAATGGAATAGGAAGGCATATTCTTACACAAATACAAAATGAATCTAAAAATATTGGTGCTGAGAAAATTGAGCTTGCAGTACATTTATTTAACACAAATGCAATTTCTTTATACAAAAAATTCGGCTTTAAAGCAAGAACAATCAGAATGGAAAAAAAGTTAGAAGGGAGATAATAAGATCAGTAGATGTTATCACATGTGATTATGATTAGTGTGCTTTGTGTTTTTATCTAGTAACTTAAGTAAAATATGGAACTATATATAATATGACAAAAAGCATTATGAAATAATTAAAGTTATTATGTAAATGGTGTTGATTATTGAAGTATTAGGAAGTATAATAAAGGTTATGAAAATTAGTAAATAAAGTTTTCTATTTAAGTTAATACCTAATTGTATAAACTTATCAAAAAAAGGGGGTATATTAAGTAAAAAAATATTTTCTAATGAAGAGAACTACAAAGCAGATACTCAATAAATGACTTTATAAAGCAAAAAAAATTCATAGCCTAATACATAATGTTTTAAATTTAATTAATTCATTATACACAATCAAAACGACATAAATTATGCGGTTTTACATGGCATCATATTATACGTTTAAACCGTATATAAGAAGGGATAGGTAATAGATATG
>DAMDCT010000035.1:14565-17327 GCA_032091455.1 Oscillospiraceae bacterium
TGAACATTAATTATAAAGATGATATTAAGTCGAATGATGTACCAACCATTTTTTTACACGGATCAGACATGCTTGATTTTGCGTTCGAAAATCAAGATAAGATTGACAAATCTTTATTGAATATTTCTGCCTTTGATAATGAGTTAAAAAAAATATTTGGTGAAAGATTAAGTGGAAATAATGCAAAAGATTATATTGTTATAGATTTGGTAAATACAGTATTAACTTTAATTAAGGAAGATAATGACCCATTAGATGAAACTGAATCATACATAGATAACAATTTTATTGCATCATATATTAATAAAAAGTATTGTTTAAATGTAAGTGACAATGATTGGCAATCATTTATGAATCAATATATTGAACTAGTACAGCAATATTTTAACAATAATAACGTTATATTAGTTAGAACAACTATTCCTAAATTAAGGACAAATTATATTATTTTAAAACCGTATATAGATGATAAAATAAATATTATTAATGATACTTTGAAGAAATTAGAAGATTATTTTATTGCAAAATTAAATCCATATGTTGTTGATATATCAAAGTTTTACTTTTTGGATAATAGCCATAAGTGCTTTGAATCTTACGTTTGCTTTGAGCCTTCATATAACAAAGATCTTATTTATAATATAGATTATATTATAAATAATCATCCAAGCAATCGTGTTTATGATATACCAAATTATGAATATAAATTAAAAAGATTCCTTCAATTTTATGATAACATTTATCACAAGCACATGATGAGGGTAGCAATGGATGAATCAGATGTAGTTGATAGTATTGTTTTGTGTATGAGTAAAGAAACAATTGAAACTTATTTCAATGAAATAGTCCATATGAAAAAATGCAATTATAAGACATATGATGAAATAATAAATAATCATAATTTTAATGATAAAGATTATTTTAAGCAAATGGTTATAGAAATAATACATATTCTTAAAAAAGATATTACGAATAAAGATATTGTTTTATCAATTGTCTTTAAAGAAAAACTTATGGCATTATGGCTATTAGAAGGTTTAATTAAAGAAAGATTAAAGAAAATAAACTTAGGTCATGAAATTATAATAAATGAAAACAATATTGAATCCTATTATAAAATATTAACTTTATACTGTAACAGACAATACAAAAAAACTATATCTCTATTACTAGATTTATATAACGATTTTAATAAACCTATTTTGGTAGATAATTGGGGTTCTTGTATATCTCGTGTGCCATTAAATGGTGACACAACAAAATATAAAGTCGAGAATTATGTTTTCAGATGTTGCTGTTTAGATGAATTTGATGAACCTGCTGATACTAGTGATATGGATTTTTCTAATAATTCATATTTTGGTAACAGATGGTTTAATAGACGCTTGAAAGCTTCTTTTGAAAAAACGTCGAAAGACATCATCACAAATAGCAAGGGCGAATGGATGGTTATAGATTTCTTTGATATTATCAACGACTTAGCAATTTATCGAAACGTTATTATTGATTATAGTATGGATAATCGATATACAAACTTTATTAAAGAAGTATATAAAGAGTGTACCCCGTATTCTTATTATGACAAACCAGATGAATATGTGAAAATTAAGATGGATAAATATATTGATTTAATAAAAGGCAAATATAACAATAAAATAATTCTTGTTAATTTGATTGTAGAGGATTATTATTTAGATGGGCAACGAAAAATTAAATCGCTAAAAACAAAAGATGTTAAGATGAAAAATGAATTTGTTGATAAGTGGCAAAAATATTTCAGAGAAAAAACAAATTGTTATTGCATTGATATTGCTAAATATTTTCTTGCTGATGATTTAACGGCATACGGTGCTAATGTAGTACATTATGAAAATATATTTAATGAAGAGCTTTTTAAACACCTAGACTACATAATACAAAAACAACCTGAAGAAAAATTGATTGATGATTACAGTGAGAAGTACAAAATAGAAAGACTAATAATGCTAAAGTCAAATAACGATGGTCTATCCATTGTAAAACCATTTTTTGAATATTCTCAGCGTGATAAATATTTATTTAATTTAGAATTAAAAGAGTTAATAGCAATGCGTGATCAAAATTATTAGTATGTTAATAGCAATTATCAATAATCAAGCAAGATTATTGATAATTGCTAATTTAATTTGAGCTAAATCTTTATATTTATCAAACGATTTTTGCAATACAATTTACAATGTTATTTTGTATAATGATTTATATATAGATTATTAAGTGAAGGAAGATGTGGAAAATGAAACTTGGAATAGGGATAGATACAGGTGGAACATATACAGATGCTGTAATCTATGATTTTGAAACAGATAAAATATTAGCAACTTCAAAAGCATTAACAACAAAAGAGGATTTAACAATTGGTATTGAAAATGCATTGGATGAGCTTAGTAGTGACCTTTTTGACAGGGTGGAAGTGGTTTCTTTGTCTACTACAATGGCGACGAATGCCTGTGTTGAGAATAAGGGTGGACGAGCAAAATTACTTTTCATAGGCGTTGATAAAAAGGTTGTTGATTGGGTTGGCAAGGATTATGGAATTAATGATAATGGTGAGATTTATTTCTGTGATAAAATGCTTAACCAAAATCAAGAAGCAATAGATCAGCCAAACTGGGGATTTCTTTATGACGACACAAAAGAATGGCTTAGTGATATAGATGGGTTAGGTATTGTTGAAATGAATGCCATGAGAGATGGCGCTTTTTGTGAGAAAAAGGCAAAGGAAT
>DAMDCT010000035.1:17337-19863 GCA_032091455.1 Oscillospiraceae bacterium
CTATTATTTGTGGCCATGAATTGTTTTCAGAGCTTAACGTTATTCAACGTGGCTCAAGCACCTTGCTTAATGCAAAATTAGTTCCTATAATTCATGAATTTACAAATTCTATAAAATCCGCATTAAAATCAAGGGGAATTAAAGCTCCAGCCTTTATAGTTAGAAGTGATACTACCTTGATGTCAGAAGAATTTTCTAAGTTGCGTCCAGTTGAAACAATCCTTTGTGGACCAGCTGCGAGTGTATTGGGAGGCATGAAACTTACAAAACAAAAGGATAGCATTATTATTGATATGGGCGGAACTACAACAGATATTTCATTAATCAGAAATGGAGTTCCTGTAAAAGTTAAAAATGGAGTTAGCATAGGTAAATGGAAAACTTTTGTTAACGGTGTATTCATTGACACATTTGGTCTTGGCGGTGATAGTGCAATTAGGGCAAAAGAATATAAGATTGAAATTGATTCTCGCCGTGTTATGCCAATATCTTTGGCAGCGCAAAAATGGCCATTTATAATAGATGACTTAAAAAAATTATTAAAATCCAATCGTAAACACTCATACCCTTTACATGAATTCTTTTATTTAGTTAGAGATGTCTCAAACAATGAAAACTACTCTAAAGAAGAAAAAGAATTTTGTAATGCTATAAAAGACAGACCTTTAATTCTAACTGATGTAGCTAATGCGATTGATAAAGATATGTACACGTTAAACACTAACAGGCTTGAAAAAGAAGGAGTAATAATGCGATGTGGGCTTACTCCTACTGATATAATGCACATAAAAGGTGATTTTAACACTTGCAACAGTGAAGCGGCACAGCTTTCAGCTGAGTTCATAATGAAATGTCTTGGCACATATACAGATGAAGAAGATAAATTGAATAAGTTCTGTGATGATGTGTATGACTTAGTAAAGAAATCACTATATGTTAATATAGTTAGAATATTACTGCAAGACAAGTATGCTAATCTGCAAAAAGATGGCTTGGATAAGCAACTAAAAGACTTAATTTGTCAAAGTTGGGAAATGTCTAAAAATGATGATGCAGAACCATTTTTGGGATATGAATTTACAACGTCAGCTCCACTAGTATGTATTGGTGCTCCAACTCATATTTTCTTGCCAGATGTGGCAAAGGCACTTAAAACCAAATGTATCATACCTGAAAATGCAGGAGTAGCAAATGCAATAGGCGCAATAGTTGGTAATGTTACTGTTACCTCTTGTGTAGAAATTAAGCCCAACTACAATTCTGATGCAATGAATGATTATACTGTTTACGGAAAACTTGAAAACAGTGTTGTTTCAGATTTAGATGAAGCAATTGAGATTGCGACAAAAGAAGCTATTTTTGACGCTAAGAAAGAAGCGATTAGGCGTAGTGGATTGGACAATATAACTGTAACTACTAAAGTTATTTCGCACACAGGAACAGCAAAGGGCAACATGAAAATTGATTTAGGAACAGAGGTTATTGCAACTGCAATATGTGGTATTAATTTTTAGATAGCATTATACGTGGGTATAATAAAATAAATAGCTAATGAAGGGTTGAGTGATTTACCAGACCTTCATTAGCTATTTTTAATAGTTTTATAAAATATAAAAAAAGTGTTGACAAATTAAAAATAATATTGTATGATTGTATCAAGTTATTAATACAGTAACACATTAATACAAATAATGAAATTAAACTTTATTATTTGAATGTAAATACTAATATATAAATCATATTTCATATCAGTATTAATATATTAGCGATTAACGTAAAACGATTTTAAGGAGGTTTAACATGAAAGAGAAAGCAATAGTACAAATAAAGAATGTAACTAAGAAAATTGGGAAAAAGGTAATAATTGATGACCTTTCTTTTGATGTACAATCTGGTGAAGTATTTGGATTCTTAGGACCAAATGGTGCAGGTAAAACTACTACTATTAAAATGCTTCTAGGATTAATGACAATTAATAAGGGCGAAATGTATATTGATGGACATAATGTTGTTAAAGATTTTGAACATGCAATTGCAAAAGTAGGTGGAATTATTGAAAATCCTGACATGTACAAATATCTAACAGGGTATCAAAATCTGGTTCATTATTCAAGAATGTATCCTAACATAAAAAAAGAACGTATTGATGAAGTTGTAAAAATGGTGGGACTTGAGAAAAGAATACATGATAAAACAAGAAAATATTCTTTAGGTATGCGTCAAAGACTTGGAATTGCACAAGCATTGCTTAATTCGCCAAAATTATTGGTGCTAGATGAACCAACTAACGGGCTTGACCCCGCTGGTATCCATGAATTGCGCAACCAGTTGAGAACGCTGGCTAAAGAAGAAAATATGGCAGTAATTGTATCAAGCCATCAGCTTGCAGAAATGGAGCTAATGTGCGATAGAGTGGGAATAGTACAAAATGGCAAACTGGTTCGAATTCAAAATATGAAAGAAATGTTAGAAGAACAAGTTGATTCAATAATATCTTTAGCGGTTACTCCAATTGAGCAGGCTAAA
>DAMDCT010000035.1:19873-20256 GCA_032091455.1 Oscillospiraceae bacterium
TTAGAGAGTCTTAATGATAAATACAATCCACAAATAAATGAAAATGAGATTGAAATAAACGAAAATCCAGATAATGTTCCTGAATTAGTTGAGAAACTTGTTCAACAGGGAATTAAGATATACGGTGTTCGTAAGTTACAACAAAGTCTTGAAGAGAAATTCCTAGAGATGACAGGAGGTAATGAAATTGAATAAGATGATTAACTTAATACGTAATGAAAATATGAAACTTGGAAAAAGTGTTAGTACGTGGATAATGATAGGGCTGTTAGTAATTGTTATAGTAGCGGCTGGACTAATATCTAGATTTGGAGGAACTCAAGCACCCAAAACCGATTGGAAAGCTGATGTCAAATCTCAAATTGCATTTGATAAACAAAGCT
>DAMDCT010000035.1:20266-24700 GCA_032091455.1 Oscillospiraceae bacterium
GTAGAAGGAGCTGCGAAAAATGTAATTTCCTTAATTGCTCTTTTTGCTATTGTAATGGGAGGTGGAATAGTTGCCAATGAGTTTTCAAATGGAACAATCAAACTATTACTTGTTAGGCCATCTAAACGCTGGAAAATTTTACTTGCAAAATACATCTCTGTTTTAGGTTATTCTCTGCTTATGCTTATAATACTTTTAATAGTGTCATTTGTAGTAGGAGGTTCGCTATTTAGTTTCGAAGGCGTAGCTGTGCCATACCTTGCAAATTCTAATGGACAGATACATGAAGTTAATATGATAGCACATATTGTTGGAGTGTGTGGTCTTGAGTGCATAAGTTTGATTATGATGGTAACTTTAGCATTTATGATTTCTTCAGTGTTCCGTAATGGTGCAATGGCAATAGGTATTGGAGTTTTCCTATTAACTGTTGGTAATGTAATCACAATGATGCTTGCAAGATATGATTGGTCAAAATATATTTTATTTGCTAATACAAATCTAAATCAATATATTGATGGACAACCAATGGTAAAAGGAATGACAATGACGTTCTCAATTATTGTGTTGATAGTTTATTTCGTAATTTTTAATGCAATTTCATATATAGGTTTTACTAGAAGAGATATTACAGCATAACAAATAATAAAATACAGACCATTTAGATAAATACGAATTTATCTAAATGGTCAGTTTGCTTTAAATATAATTTGAAATCCTTTTGCATCAAAAGAAATGAATAAATCCTTTCATTTAAATAAATACTAAATAGGCATATAACTATTTGAACGAAAGGAAATTATAATTATGGATAACAAAAATAGAATTAAGGATAGAAAGAAGAGTAATCCAGAACTAAGAAAAATTAAACCAAAGGATAATTCTGATGTAGGAATTATAGATGGGCATATAATAGGAGTGCATAATAGTAAACATGAAAAAGATAGATAATAATAAAACAACAAATCAAATAACACTAAGAATCGCCAACTAAAAAGATTATTTTAGTTGGCGATTTTTAGTGTTCTAAATTTATTTAGCAATTTGTGGGTGAATACTAATATTATTGTTGAAATTAGTTATGACGTATGGTATCGTTTAATTTGTAAAATTAAATTATATATGTGATAGAGAGGAACAAAAAATGAGAAGAAAAGATAGAGAAATTAAAGATATTGATAAAATAATAGAGGTCATGAGAAAATGCAACGTCTGCAGATTAGCACTGTTTGATGAAGTATTTCCGTATATTGTACCTTTAAACTATGGATTTGTTTACAACGATGTACAAATAACTATGTATTTACATTGTGCAAAGAATGGAAAGAAAATAGATTTAATAAATAAAAACAATAACGTTTGTTTTGAGATGGATACTAATCATAATTTGATAACTGGCCCCGTTGCTTGCGATTACACTATGGAGTATGAAAGTGTAATTGGTAATGGCGAAATCAGTATAATTAATGATAATTCTAATAAAATTGAAGCTTTGAAAATATTAATGGGAAATTTCACTGCTAATCAAACACTTGAATTTGAAGAGAAAATAGTTAACGCAGTTACAGTATTGAAACTTACCGTTAATTCAATTAGTGGAAAGCAATTAAAAGTACAATAATATAGGATAACACTCTTTGAAATTTAGTTTTATTTCTAATTTTTAATTTACTCTTGACTTAGGGGTTACCCAAGACATTATAATAATAATAGACGGCAGGGGTGCACACCTGTAAAGTCTGTTGAAAGGTGGGATTATATGTTTAGAATTGGTGAGTTTTCAAAGCTGTGTGGGCTATCCATTGATACGCTTTACCATTACGAGACTAAGAAGATTTTAGTGCCAACAAATGTAGATGAATTTACAGGGTATCGGTACTATGAACCGTTTCAGTTAGTAACTGTTAATAAAATTCTCGCATTAAAAGACGCAAGCTTTTCCCTTGATGAGATAGCAAAAATATTAAATAGTAATTTATCAACATTATCTTTAGTTAAAATGCTAGAAAAGAAAGCTACACATCTTGAAGATTTATTATATAATGAAACCAACAGACTTGAACGTCTCCATACAAATATATTTTTAATAAAAAATGGAGGCATACCACAGATGAATGATATTACAATAAAAAAAGTAGAATCAATTCTAATTACTTCAGTAAGAAGAACCTTTCATAAAAGTAAATTTGATGACGAACTTGAAAATATGTGGAGAGAGGTAAATCAGTATATTGATTCTAATGGTGGCAAGCGAACTATACCTTGTATGATGCTTTATCACACCGGATGGTGGGATATGGATGATACCTCAAGTATAGATGTAGAAGTGGTTGAACCTGTAATAAAGGCGTTTGACGGTGATGGAAATGTACTAGTTTATGAATTACCAGCAGTTAAAAAAATGGCTTGTGTTGTTCATAAAGGACCGTTTACCACAATTGCTAAAACCTTTGAGGCGTTTTTTGAATGGATAAATCAAAATGGTTATGTTACAGATGGACCACTTAGGGAGATATATCATAAGGGTGAGTGGGCTACAGAAAATCCTGATGAGTATATAACAGAATTACAAATTCCTATTAAGTAGTTTGAATATGAGTAATTAAATAAAAATTCTTGAAATAATAATTTAAACTAGAGAGGCTTTATTATTGCGATTAGCAGTAATCAAGCCTCTCTAGCGTTGTGTATACCAGTGTAAGATATATTTATCTTACAAAAAGTAAAGTCCTATTTAGCATATTCATTTTATTATATTATAGATCTTTATATGCAAAATTACTATTTCTATACTGCTTTGGCGTGGTATCTGTCAAGTTTTTGAATTGACGAAGAAAATGCTCCTCATTACTGTAACCGCAATAGGTGGAAATCATGCATATAGAATAAGAAGTGCTTTTTAGCAAGTATTGTGCAAGTTTTATTCTGCTTTGTATAACGTCTTGTACAAGTGAAGTGTTAAAAAATTCTTTATATAAATGTTGAAAGCGAGAAAGACTAATGTTTATCTCATCACAGAGGTCTTTACCATGCCAAGATTTTTCGGGATGATTAAAAACATTGTTTCTTATTTCCAAAAACTGCAAGTAATAGTTATGTGAATAGCTTCCTGTATAATTAATACTGCCGGCAATTTTAAACAACAACTCTCTTATGAGCAAATCAACTATGTTATTAGTATACTTTTCTTGTAGAGAAGCTTCCGTAGCTATTTGTTTTATAACAGTTGATACTGCCATGGGGTTTTTTGTATAAAAAATAGTATTAAGAGGTATATCAAGACTGTTTAATATTTCTGGCACACTCTCGATATCATTATCAAAGAAAATACCGTCATGCTTGTAATCATTATCATTATTGTAATATAACTGAGTTGACCACTTATTAAATATTATAAATGCATTTGATTTAGTCATAATAAGCTCTCCATCTTGCAAAATTGCAACAGGGTTTTTAAAGAGCAAGAGGGTGTACATATTATTTCCTTCAGGTCTGCTAATTGTACATCCCGTTGGGTGTATAAAATCTACAATACTATGAATGAGGTTTAACATTCAACTTCCTCCTTTAGCAGAAATAGTCAGTATATTAACATAATATATCATTGAAATAAATAATACAAGTCCTTATTATAAAGATGAAAGTAGAAGTAAATTGGAGGGTATAAATATGTATGCAGACAGATATGTAGAAATCGTGAGAGAAACGATAGAAAAGGCTTGGAATGGACAAAAAGATGCTATTGAAAAGGTTTCTGAAACAATAATGAAAGCATTAGTAAATAAAAATAGTGTTTATATTTTTGGCTGTTCCCATGCAGGCATGATTGCAGAAGAAGTTTTTTATCGCACAGGAGGTTTAGCAGTAGTTAACCCAATATTTTTTCCAGGGTTCATTTTGAATACACGCCCTATAACTATGACTAGCAGACTTGAGCGCCTTAACGGGTTAGGAAAAATTATTGTAGAGGAAAACCGCCTTAAAAGCGGAGATGTGCTTATAATACATTCTGTTTCAGGTAGAAATAATGTTCCTGTTGAAATGGCATTAGAAGCAAGTGCAATTGGTGTAAGCACAATAGCTATTACAAATATAGCCTATTCTTCAGCAGTTGCATCAAGACATCCAAGTGGTAAAAGGCTATTTGAAGTGTGCGATTTTGTTGTAGATAACATGGGAGTAGTTGGTGACGCGGCAATAAATTTGGATGGTTTAGAAGAGGCAATGGGACCAACATCAACTGCTTGCGGAGCAGTCCTAATCAATGCAATTGTTATTGATACTGTGGAGAAGATGCTTTCTAAAGGAATGCTTCCACCAGTATTTTTAAGCGCAAATTTAGATGGAGGAGATGAGCATAACAAAAAAATATTTGAAGAGTATAAAGACCAAATTTTTTATAATTGAGGTTTTTTTATGAGTTATTATTTAGCT
>DAMDCT010000035.1:24710-25183 GCA_032091455.1 Oscillospiraceae bacterium
CAAAATTACAAGGAATTTTATTTGACGATACATATCGTATTATATCGTCTGCAAGAACTGATGGGGTAAACATAAATATTTATAGTGCCCAAAAGATAAGGAGTAATATTGATGAATGTGTAAATCTATTGTTTTCAAATGCGAATACGCCAATAACGTCTATAGAGAAAATTTTTTGTTCTCAGTGGAGCGAGTATTTAAACGTTGTGAAAAGTTATGCTGTGTGTGATGATTTAAAGACGATAAGTGAAGGAGTATTTGGTGTTTTAACCTGTGGGCTTACAAGTGGTATTTGCGCGTTGGCTGGAACAGGCAGTGATGTTTTCTATGTGAAAAATTCTACTTTGTGTGATGTTATAGGTGGTTGGGGATATTTGCTCGGAGATGACGGAAGTGGTCATTTTATCGGTACGCAAGCAATTCGAGCTATGATTAGATTCGAAGAAGGTGTTGGTAAAAAAACAATTCTCAGT
>DAMDCT010000036.1:0-1862 GCA_032091455.1 Oscillospiraceae bacterium
GACCCAACTAAGCATGTTGTTGTGCAGACAGCTCCTGCTGTAAGAGCTGCTATTGGAGAATCTTTTGGTATGCCAATTGGCACTAATGCTAAAGGCAAGATGGTTGCGGCTCTTAGACGTTTGGGCTTTGACATGGTGTTTGATACAGACTTTAGTGCTGACCTTACAATAATGGAAGAAGCAACAGAGTTTATAGATAGAGTACAAAATGGTGGTAAACTACCACTTATAACATCTTGTTCACCAGGATGGATTAAATTCTGCGAACATTATTATGAGGATTTCGTTGAGAATCTTTCAAGCTGTAAGTCACCACAACAAATGTTTGGTGCAGTTGTTAAAACTTATTATGCTGAGAAAAACAATATGCCTTGTACTGCTAAGAAGTTTGAGCAAGATCGTGAAGATCAAGCGGCTGCTGGCTGTGCTGATATTGATGCAGTTATAACTACAAGAGAGTTAGCTAAGATGATTAAAAAAGCTGGTTTGATGTTTACACAACTTCCAGACGAAGAATACGATATGCCATTAGGTATGGGTTCTGGTGCTGGTGTAATATTCGGTGCAACTGGTGGTGTTATGGAAGCTGCATTAAGAACGGCTGTTGAAACATTAACTGATGCAAAACTAGAAGGCGAAGCACTTGAATTCACTGCTGTTCGTGGGACAGAGGGCATTAAGGAAGCTACTTATAAAGTAGGCGACCTTGATGTTAAGGTTGCAGTTGTATCTGGTCTTGCTAATGCAAGAAAGCTACTAGATAACATTCGTGCAGGAAAAGCAGATTATCACTTTGTTGAGATTATGGGTTGCCCTGGCGGTTGTGTAAATGGTGGTGGACAACCAATTCAACCTTCATCAGTGACTAACAACACTGATATTAGAGCTCTAAGAGCTTCAGTGTTATACGGTGAAGATAGAAACTTACCATTAAGAAAATCTCATGACAACACAGTTGTTAAAGAATTATATGATACTTACCTTGATAAACCTGGAAGTCATAAGGCTCATAAAATTTTGCATACAACTTATGTAAAAAGAGGATTATACAAATAATGATAAATTAGCATCATTTTATCGCCACTATATAAGATATTCTTATATAGTGGCGATATTTGTGTATAATGAAAGTAGACTATTAATGCAAATATTAAATGATATTATTAATTTCAAATATATTGACATTCGCATTTTTGTTTGTTAAAATATAGCATAAGAAAAGGAGTGTAAATATATTGGACTCGAACTCGTTAAGTATTATTGTACTTATTATATTAATTTCATTGTCAGCGTTTTTCTCAGCAACTGAAACGGCATTTTCAAGCTTAAATAAAATCAGGCTTAAAAATTATATTAGTTCCGGTGATAAGCGAGCAAAAAAAGCCCTTAGAATTGCCGAAGATTATGATGTAGCACTATCTGCTGTGCTAATTGGTAACAATATAGTCAATATTGCCGCTGCCGCTGTTGGAACAGTTCTCTTTACATCATTGATTGGCCCATCTGGTGTTGGAGTAGCCACAATTGTAATGACAATTCTTGTATTGATATTTGGAGAAGTAATTCCAAAATCAATAGCAAAGGAACATCCTGAAAATTTTGCATTATCAGTTTCGGGGATTTTATATATTCTCATAAAACTGTTTATGCCTATTATTTGGGTATTAATGAAGATTAAAATACTATTTACTTCACGTCTAGTTAAAAAAAATAATAATCCAAGTGTAACTGAAGAAGAACTTAAATATATTATAGAAGAAATTGAAGATGAAGGCATCTTAAACGAGCACGAAAGTGAACTAATGCAGTCAGCGCTTGATTTTGACGATATAACAGTGAGTGAAATATTAACACCACGTGTT
>DAMDCT010000036.1:1872-5588 GCA_032091455.1 Oscillospiraceae bacterium
TTAATGAAAGTCCTGAAAAAATAAAGGACATTATTTTAAATGAGGGATATTCAAGAATACCTGTTTATGATAAATCAATTGATAATATTGTTGGTGTTATAAACGAAAAGGATTTTATGAAAAAATATCTTGTTGATAAAAATGTTGATATAAAGCCACTTACACAGAAAATTTTATATGTGCCACCAAAAAAACGTATTGCGGAATTACTAAAGGAATTGCAACGCCTAAAACTGCATATTGCAGTAGTTACTGATCAGTATGGTGGAACTTTAGGAATTATTACACTTGAAGATATAATAGAAGAACTTGTCGGAGATATTTGGGATGAAAGTGACGAAGTCACAAATGATATTACACTAATATCTAAGGATGAATATAGAGTTAGTGCTGAAATGAATGTATATGATTTGTTTGAATGCCTAGAGCTTGATGATATAGACTATGATGGACAAAGCCAATCAATGAGTGCTTGGGCATTAGATATGTTTGAAAAAATTCCAGAAAAAGATGATTGTTTTGACTTTGAGAATTTGCATATTACAGTAGAAGATGTAATTGAACAACGAATTTCATCATTTATAGTTAAAGTAAATAATTAATATTTTAGTATCTCTTTTGTTGCTTAAAGTGCTAATTTGCAGTTTGAACATTAAAGGGGATGCTTTTTTTAATCAAACTCTTGTATAATTTAGAAAATGCACTTGATAAAATCTGAAAATAATGTATAATATATATAATGCTTTAAAGTGATAAAGCTAAATATATAGGATGAGGTGCGTTTATGTTTTTTCAAAAAGATATTGAAACAATGTCTAGAAAGAATCTTGACGAGTTACAGCTACAGCGATTAAAATGGATGGTAGGTTACTGTTATGATAACATTCCATTTTATCAAAAACAATTAAAAAATGCAGGAGTTAACCAAGATAAGATTAAGTGTCTATCAGACATACAATACATACCTTATACGACAAAAGAGGATATACGTGATACTTATCCTTTTGGACTTTTTGGAAAACCCATGAAGGAAATTGTAAGACTTCATGCTTCCAGTGGAACAACTGGAAAACCAACAGTTGTTGGCTATACAAAAAATGATATTAATAATTGGTCTGATTGTGTTGCACGTCTGATGATGGCAGTTGGGATAACTGATGAGGATATAATACAAATTGCATTTGGATATGGTCTTTTTACAGGCGCATTAGGTCTGCATTATGGGCTGGAAAAAATAGGCGCAACAGTTATTCCAGCATCAAGTGGTAATACACAAAAACAGGTTATGTTGCTAAAGGATTTTGGAGTCACTGCATTAGTTAGTACACCTTCATATGCACTATATATGAGTGAGGTTGCAAGAGAAGAGGGTATATCTAATGATGAGTTAAAGCTTAAAACAGGGTTATTTGGCTCAGAAGGTTGTACTCCCGAAATGCGAAACGAAATTGAAAAGTCATTTAATCTTTTTGCTACAGATAATTATGGAATGAGCGAACTTATGGGTCCTGGTATTTCTGGTGAATGCTTTAAGCGTTCTGGAATGCATATAAACGAAGACCATTTTATCCCTGAAATAATTAACTCAAATACAGGTGATATTTTAAATAAGGGTGAAACTGGAGAACTTGTAATAACTACGATTACTAAAGAAGGCATACCAATGCTTAGATACAGAACAAAAGATATAACACGTTTAAATTATGATACATGTGAATGTGGCAGAACACATGCTCGCATGGATAAAATTAAGGGTAGAAGCGATGATATGCTTAAAATCCGTGGAGTTAATGTATTTCCATCTCAAATTGAAAGCGTGCTTGTGGGCATGGAACACATAGGACCACACTATCAGCTAGTAATAAGACGAGAAGGCTTTATGGATACTCTAGAGGTACAGGTAGAACTTACAGATAGCTCATTGCTTGAACAATATGGAGAACTTGAAAGAGTACAACGATTGATAAGTCAAAAATTACATACAGTTTTGGGAATTGACTCAAAAATATCATTAGTAGAGCAAAAAACAATAGAGAGATTTCAAGGCAAGGCAAAACGTATAGTAGATTTAAGAAGTAAATAGGAGGAACACTACGTGAAAAAATTAATGTTAGGAAATGATGCGGTAGCACGTGGACTTTATGAAGCAGGTTGCAGTATTATATCTAGTTATCCAGGTACGCCAAGTACAGAAATTACTGAGTGTGCTGCAAAATTTGAGGAAATATATTGCGAATGGGCGCCAAATGAAAAGGTTGCTATGGAAGTGGCACTTGGTGCATCAATTGGTGGTAAACGTTCATTTTGTGCAATGAAACATGTTGGCTTGAATGTTGCGGCTGACCCACTTTTTACAGCCTCATATACAGGTATTAATGCAGGAATGGTAATTGCAGTAGCTGATGACCCTGGAATGCACTCATCTCAAAACGAACAGGATTCCCGCCACTATGCAATTGCAGCAAAAATACCAATGCTAGAACCTGCTGATTCTGCTGAATGCATAGACTTTGCAAAGATAGCATTTGAAATATCTGAACATTTTGACACACCAGTGATTCTTCGTCTTACTACAAGAATTTCTCATTCACAAAGTTTAGTTACAACAAGTGATAGAGTTTTGCCACCTCAAAAAGAATACATAAAAAATCCTGCAAAATACGTAATGATGCCAGCTATGGCAAAGAAAAAGCATTTTGTGGTTGAGCAACGTACAACAGAACTAATTGAATATAGTGAAAAATCTTCATTAAATAAGGTGATAATGAATGATTCAAAAATCGGAGTTATTACATCTGGAGTTGCGTATCAATATGCACGTGAAGCTTTAGGAAATACTGCAAGCTTTTTAAAGCTTGGTATGGTTAATCCTCTACCAATACAGTTAATTAAAGAATTTGCATCAAAAGTAGATAAACTCTATGTTATTGAAGAACTTGATGATATAATTGAAACACACTGTAAAAAATTAAACCTAGACGTAATAGGTAAGGATGTTTTCTCACTGATTGATGAGTTCTCTCAAAATATTGTTTCTGAAAAGTTTGGTAAAGTAGTTGAAAAATCAGCTGTTTTAGAGGATAATATTCCAGTAAGACCTCCAGTTATGTGTGCTGGCTGTCCACATAGAGGAATGTTCTACACATTAAGTAAGAATAAAATTATGGTTTCTGGTGATATTGGTTGCTATACACTTGGAGCATTAGCACCACTTCAAGCAATGGATACAACTATTTGCATGGGTGCATCTATTTCTGGTCTACATGGCTTTAATAAGGCAATGGGAGAAAAATCAGAGCAATCATCAGTAGCTGTAATTGGCGATTCAACATTTATGCATTCTGGTATGACTGGGCTTGCAAACATTGCATATAACGGTAGCAATTCGACTGTAATTATACTGGATAATTCAATTACAGGTATGACGGGACACCAGCAAAATCCTACAACAGGATATAATATCAAAGGTGATCCTGCTACAAAAATCAGTCTTGAAAAAGTGTGTGAAGCAGTAGGAATTAATAGAGTGACTGTTGTAGATCCATATGATTTAAAATTATGTGATGAAGTTTTAAAAAGAGAACTTAAAGCCCAAGAACCATCAGTAATAATTGCAAGGCGTCCTTGCGCACTGCTTAAATCAGTAAAACATAAACCATCATTTAGTATTGATAAGGTTAAATGCAAAAGTTGCAAGGCGTGTATGAAGATTGGTT
>DAMDCT010000036.1:5598-8394 GCA_032091455.1 Oscillospiraceae bacterium
AGGCAGTTATTAATAAAACACAATGTGTTGGTTGCGGATTATGTAAAAGTATGTGTGCATTTAGTGCAATTAATGAAGGGGAGGAAGCATAAATATGAGTAACATGAATTCTTCTAATGTAAAGAGCATTATGATAGTTGGCGTGGGTGGACAAGGAACGTTACTTGCAAGCCGCCTTCTTGGAAGTGCAATAATGGCACAAAACTTTGATGTTAAAGTTTCAGAAGTACATGGGATGAGCCAAAGGGGTGGTTCTGTTGTAACTTATGTTAGATATGGTGATGAAGTTTTTTCACCAGTTATTGATGAGGGTGAAGCTGATTTTATTATTTCATTTGAAAAGCTTGAAGCAGCAAGATGGCTTAAATATCTAAAAAAAGGCGGAAAGCTCATCACAAGCACTCAAGAGCTTGACCCTATGCCTGTTATCACAGGTGCGGCTAATTATCCAGACGATTTAATCAATAAAATGGTTTCAAAGGGAATTGATGTGCTTGCAATAGATGCATTAACCCTTGCAGAAAAAGCAGGTTCTTCAAAGGCTACTAATGTAGTTTTAATGGGTGTGCTATCAAACTTACTAGGATTTAACAATGAAATTTGGGATAAAGCAATAAATGAATGTGTACCTCCAAAATTTTTGGAAATAAATAAAAAAGCATTTGATTTAGGTAAAAGTATATAGTAGCTTTGCTTAAAAAAACAATATACATATCCAACTATAGTTGGCATGAATAAAAAAAGGAGTAACTTAAATGAGCTATTGGGACGAAAACATTGAAACAGCGCCACGCACAGAACTTGAATCCTTACAGTCATACAGATTATCAGTAACTGTAAGACATGTATATGAGAATGTGCCATTTTACAAAGAGCTTTTTGACAAGCACGGCGTAAAACCAGAAGACATCAAAACTGTAAAGGATTTGGTTAAGCTACCCTTTACAATCAAGCAGGATTTAAGAGATACTTATCCATATGGCTTATTTGCCGTTGACATGGAGAAGGTTGTAAGAATTCATGCTTCAAGTGGTACTACTGGAAAACAAACTGTTGTTGGATATACTGAAAATGATATTAACATTTGGGCTGAAATTACAGCGAGAGCATTAACAGCAGCTGGCACAAAACCAAAAGACTTTGTACACGTTTCTTATGGGTATGGTTTGTTTACTGGTGGTATGGGTATGCATTATGGTGCTGAAAAGGTTAAAGCAACTGCAATTCCAGCATCTGTTGGTAATACAAAAAGACAAATACAAATTATGCAGGACTTCGGATCATCTATTTTATGTTGCACACCGTCATATGCACTTTTCATGGCGGAAACAATGGAAGAAATGGGCATAGATAAAAATAGTTTAAAACTAAAGTCAGGAATATTTGGTGCAGAGCCTTGGACAGAGGAAATGCGTAAGGAAATTGAATATAAACTAGGTATAAAAGCATATGATATATATGGGCTTTCAGAAATAATGGGGCCTGGTGTTGCTTATGAATGCTCAGAACAAACAGGACTTCACATAAATGAGGACCACTTTATCCCTGAAATTATCGACCCAGTAACACTTGAAGTATTGCCAGATGGTGAACAAGGTGAGCTTGTTTTTACTTGTATTACTAAAGAAGCTTTACCGCTTATTCGTTACCGCACAAAGGATATTGCAATTTTGACACGTGAAAAATGTAGTTGTGGAAGAACACTTGTTAAAATGACAAAACCAATGGGTAGAAGTGATGATATGCTTATAATAAGAGGTGTAAATGTATTCCCATCACAAATTGAAAGTGTTCTTTTAGATATTAAAGAGATTGCTCCACATTACCAAATCATTGTAGATAGAATTAATAACCTTGATTCACTTCAAATTCTAGTTGAGATGTCACAAGACATGGCATTTGATGCAGTAAGACTTGTAGAAGAAAAAGAGCATGAAATCAAAATTGCAGTAGAATCAACATTAGGCATTGCGGCAACAATCAAGCTTGTTGAGCCAAAAACCATTGAGCGTTCAGAAGGCAAGGCAAAGCGTGTAATAGATAAAAGAAACCAATACTAATAGGAGGGAAACGATATGATTATTAAACAAATATCTGTTTTTGTAGAAAACAAAAGAGGCAGATTGGCTGAAATTACAAAGGTATTAAACAAAAGTAATATTGATATTCGAGCATTATCTATTGCGGACACAAAGGACTTTGGAATACTAAGACTTATCGTAAACGACCCTGATAAAGCTGTTCATGTACTAAAAGTAGATGGGTTTACTGTATCTCTAACTAAAGTAATTGGTATCGGTATTGATGACAAGCCGGGCGGATTGGCAAAAGCAATGCAAATTTTGGACGATGAAGAGATTAGTGTTGAGTATATGTACGCTTTCATGAGCAAGATGGAAGAAACAGCTTATGTTATTCTACGAGTTGAAAATAACGAAAAAGCTATAGAAGTTTTTCAAAAGAACAATTTTAGTATCCTGAAAAACGACCAAATTTAAATTAAAAAAGTTCTACAAGTAAAATTGTGGAACTTTTTTTCGTTATTATAATATAAAACTTCTTTTTTGTAGTTACAAAATATAAGTTTTATGTTATAATAATATAGTTAATTTCAATAATACTACAATTATAACAACAAAATTGAAGATTCAGTCCTAGTATTAAACAATACAGTGTAAAGAAAGGGTATGCTTAATGCAAGAAATTCTTATAGATTTTGATTCAACTGATGAATTGAGTGCTGTTTTTGGAAAACTTGATGAGAATATTTCTCTGCTTGAGAAAGAATATAATGTT
>DAMDCT010000036.1:8404-14707 GCA_032091455.1 Oscillospiraceae bacterium
CTAAGATAAAAATTACAGGAAATGAACATGACGTTATAAAGGCTTCAAAGTGTATTGAGGCGTTAATTCGCATGAAAAAAAATTCAGATATAATAGATAATCAAGCAATAAGATATGTTATTAGTCTTGCAAATGATAATAAGCTAGACCAAATTAAAACGTTATCAGGCGATTGTGTTTGTATAACTGCTGCCGGGAAACCTATTAAGCCAAAAACATTAGGGCAAAAGGCATATATTGATGCAATTTTGAAAAATACAATTGTTTTGGGTGTTGGACCTGCTGGAACAGGCAAAACATATCTTGCTGTTGCAATGGCTGTTAAAGCATTTCGTGCACAAGAAATTAGTCGTATTATTTTAACAAGACCTGCAGTTGAGGCAGGAGAAAAGCTAGGCTTTTTACCTGGAGATTTGCAAACAAAGGTTGACCCATATCTCCGTCCTTTATATGACGCTTTATTTGACATGTTTGGTGCTGAAGCATTCCAACGTCAATTAGAACGTGGAACAATTGAAGTTGCGCCGCTCGCTTATATGCGTGGAAGAACTCTTGATGATTCATTTATAATTTTAGATGAAGCACAAAACACAACAAGAGAACAAATGAAGATGTTTTTAACTAGGCTTGGTGCAAATTCTAAGGCAGTTATAACAGGAGATGTAACGCAAATTGATTTACCAGATCCAAGAAAATCAGGACTTATAGATGCAGTAAATGTATTAGTTGATGTTGACGAAATTAAAACAATTTTTCTTAATGAAAAAGATGTTGTTAGAAATAGGATAGTTGGGGAAATAATTAAAGCATACAGTAAATTTGAAAAAGAGACAAAGGATAGATAAATATGGATAAGTTAAAAGTATTAATTAGTAATAGACAAAAAGATATAAAAATTCCAACAGGTATAAGATTATTAATAAGAAAATGTTGCCATGCAGTATTGTTACAAGAAAATTTTGAAGGTAGTGCAGAAGTTAGCGTTTCGTTTATAACAAATGAAGAAATAAAACAATTAAATGCACAATATAGAAATAAGGAAGCAGTGACAGATGTGTTATCATTTCCTTTAGGTGAAAATATGGTGTTTGATAAGAATGAGGAAACAGGTGCATTTACGCTTGGAGATATTGTCATTTCAGCTGAAAAAGCTTTTGAGCAGGCAGAACTTTATGGGCATACAATTCAACGTGAGATTGGTTTTTTAACAGTTCACTCAATGCTTCATCTATTAGGCTATGACCATGAGCAAGGTGGATTGCAAGCTGTTAAAATGCGAGAAAAAGAAGAATCAGTGCTTAGAAAATTAGGTATTTCTAGAGATAAGAGTTATGTGGTTTAATCTGATTTAATCGGATAGAAATGGCGGTAACATGATGCTTAAAACTGACGTAAAAAATTTTGCGAAAAGCTTTACATTTGCCTTTAAGGGTATAAGCTATTGCGTAAAAAATGAATTAAATATGCGTGTCCATATAAGTATGGCAGTTATAGTTTCATATTTTTCTTATATTTACAAAGCCACGCAAAGTGAATATTTAGTAATACTTTTATGCATTGGATTGGTAATGGCTTGCGAAATGCTCAATACTGCAATTGAAACACTTACAAACCTTGAGTCGCCTTGCTATAATAACCTTGCAAAAATATCTAAGGATGTTGCAGCTGGTGCAGTACTAATATCAGCAATTGTTGCGTTTATCTGCGGAGTAGTAGTTTTTTTAAAACCTAATCGCTTATATAAAACTTATGTTTTACTATTTACAAATCCATTGTATTTACTTACTTTTATTGCAATAATAATTCTAAGTATAATATTTATTTTTAATGGGGTAAAACTTTTTGGAGAACCTAAAACAAAAATATATCATATGAGAAATAACAATAAGAAAAAGCCTAAATAAAGGCTTTGTATGGAGAATATAATGGATAATAAAAATACAAAATCAGCATTCATTTCGATAGTTGGCAAACCAAACGTAGGTAAGTCATCACTGTTAAATTGTCTTTTAGGTGAAAAGATAGCAATTGTAACAAATAAGCCACAAACAACTCGTACAAGAATTACGGGTGTATTAACTAATGAGGAAACTCAATATGTTTTTATTGATACCCCTGGTTTCCATAAGGCAAAAACAAAATTAAGCAACAGTATGGTAAACGCAGTTAATACTTCAATAAAAGATGTTGATGCTATCATGTTAGTGGTGGAGTCAACAGGTAAATTAACTGAAGCTGAGTTAAGCCTGATTGAGAGTATAAAATCTAGACGAACTCCAAGCATACTTATTATAAATAAAATAGATTTAATATCTGATAAAGAACTTATTGGCAAAAGAATTATTGAACTTATGAAACTTTGTGATTTTGATTCAGTTATTCCAATTAGTGTCCAAAATAAAAATGGTATTGACCTTGTTTTTAAAGAGATTAGTAAGCACGCACAAGAAGGAGTGCATTTCTTCCCAGATGATACATTGACAGATCAGCCAGAACGTGTAATCGTATCTGAGCTAATCAGAGAAAAGATATTGCTTAATCTTCATCAAGAAATTCCTCATGGAACTGCAGTTATAATTGAGAAGATGAAAGAGCGAGAAGATAAGCCAATTATGGATATTGAAGCAATGATTTATTGTGAGAAAGATAGCCATAAAGGGATGATTATTGGTAAAAATGGCGTTGTTTTAAAAAGAATTGCTTCAACTGCACGTGAAGATATTGAGCAATTTTTAGATATAAAAGTAAATCTAAAGTGCTGGATAAAGGTACGTGAAGACTGGCGTAATAAGGAAAGCATGATTAGGAATTTCGGATTGGCAGATAATTAGTAAATACTTTCCACGAATTTTTTTGTGTTATAAGCAAACATTAATATTAGTACTAAACAGGAATAGATAAGTTTTATTGTTAATTTAAAGTAATAAGACTTATCCATCTTGTATATAGTATATTACAGTATTTAAGTAATTTTTATTGTGCAATGAGGCAATTGTACGGAAGTTTTAGTGTTTTGATGGATAGCATAACTAAATAATGTTGGGGGACTAATGGTTATGGACGATAATAATGCATGGAATACGTTTGAGAATAGCGGAAAAATTTTTGATTATTTGGCATACAAGGGTTATCAAAATACCGATAACGTAAAAACGTCGGAGGCAATCGTAAATGCTAATAAAAACACAGGGAATAGTATTAAAACACCGCAATATAGGTGAAAATGATAGGATTTTAACTATATTAACAAGTGAGCTTGGCATAATTGAGGCGACTGCTAGGAATATCAAGTCGCCCAAAAGCTCTCTTTGTGGTGCTGCACAGCTTTTAGCTTATAGCGACTTGTGCTTATTTAAAGGCAAAAGTAATTACATAATAAATTCGGCAGAGTCTATTAATACATTTTATTCTCTTCGGCTAGATGTTGTAAAACTATCACTTGCTGGTTATTTTTGCGAACTCTTAACTTATTTAAGTAAATTTGCAGACGAAAATGCAACTGCATATTTAAAACTGTTATTAAACACATTGCACTTTTTGCAAGAAGATAAGATTAATTCAGACCTTTTAAAAAGCATATTTGAGTTGCGAGCAATTAGTATTGGAGGGTTTATGCCTAATCTTGTCTGCTGTAAAGAATGTGCTACATATGAAAAAGAAAAAATGTATTTTTTACCACTCGAAGGAGTGCTAATTTGTGATGACTGCCTAGATGGGACAAGTTATAACAAAGAATCTGTAATAAAATATCCTTTAACTAATGATGTATTATCAGCATTAAGGTATATTGTTTTTTCAGAACCCCAGCGCTTATTTTCATTTAAACTAGTTGGAATTTCACTAAAACAATTAAATTATATAACTGAAGACTACATTTTTTTACATACCGAGGCAAGGTTTAATTCCCTTGATATGTATAAATCACTTAAAATTTAGAGGTTAAACCTTGTTTATAAACCTCAAAAGGCTATACTTATTTAATTTTAAATGAACTTTAATTATTTTTATAAAAGCTTTGATTTATGCGGTTTTATAAAAATTTAATAATCGCCATTTAAAGTTAAATTAGAATTAGTGCGTACGAAAGGAATGGTCATAATTATGAGTATTTCAGAAAAATATGCAAGAATACTAGAACTTGATAAAATACTAGCGGAACTATCAGAATATACTTGTTGCGATTATGCAAAAGAAATTGTTCTGAATATAAAACCAAGCACAAATCTAGCTATAGTTCAAGATGAAACAACAAAAACAAATGATGCATTTTATCTTTCATCACATTATGGTACTCCATCTTTTGTTAAGATGGACAATCCTATGGAAAACCTAAAGCTAGCGCAAGTGGGTGGAATTTTATCACCACGTATGTTATTAAATATTGCTGGTGTTTTAAGACAAGTACGCTTATTAATTGAATGGTTTTCACAATGCGAAAACCGTCAAACTGCTTTAAAACCAATATTTGACCAACTTATGCCTAATAAAGAACTTGAAAAGAAAATTAATTCGGTTTTTATTTCTGAAGAGGAAATTGATGATTATGCAAGTGAAGAGTTATTAAATATAAGACGTAAGATTAAACAGTTAGGCTCAAAAATCAAGGATAATCTCGATAAGATGATTCGTTCATCTACATATCAAAAGGCATTACAAGAGAATATTATCACCATGCGTGACGGAAGATATGTTCTTCCAGTTAAAGCAGAGTATAAAGGTGCAGTTAGTGGATTGGTGCATGACACATCTTCAAGTGGTGCAACTTTATTTATCGAGCCAATGGCAGTTGTCGAGGCTAATAATGATATTAGAGTATTAAAATCAAAGGAAAAAGCTGAGATTGAGCGTATATTAGCAGAACTTTCTGCAATGTGTGGTGACTGTGCCGATACTATATCATATAACTTCCAAACTGCAATAAGTCTAAATATATATTTTGCAAAATCAAGTCTTGCATCTAAGATGAATGCTATGCTTCCAACAATAACAAACGACGGTAAGATTAAACTTAATAAAGCAAGACACCCATTAATAAGTAAAGATAAAGTTGTCCCAATTAGTATCGAATTAGGCTACACATATACATCTCTTGTTATTACAGGACCTAATACAGGTGGTAAAACGGTTACGCTAAAAACATTAGGCTTATTAACATTGATGACAATGTGTGGACTGCTTATTCCTGTTTCAGATGATAGCAATATTTCTATATTTGATAAAATTCTAGTTGACATGGGTGACGAGCAGAGCATTGCTCAAAGCTTATCTACATTTTCAGCTCATATGACTAATATAGTTTCAATTCTTGAGATAGCTGATGATAAATCTCTTGTATTAGTTGATGAGTTAGGTTCTGGTACTGACCCAGTAGAGGGAGCGGCTATTGCAACTGCAATATTAGAACAACTTAGAAGTAGGCACACTATTGTGAGTGCTACAACTCATTATGCAGAATTAAAAGTATATGCACTGCAAACACAAGGTGTTAAAAATGCTAGTTGTGAGTTTGATGTAAAAACATTAATGCCAACTTACAGGCTTTTAATCGGTACACCTGGTCGTTCTAATGCGTTTGAAATTTCACGAAAGCTTGGTTTGAATGAAACTGTTCTTGAAAATGCATCAAAACTAATTGCAAATGATAAAAAGAACTTTGAAGATGTAATTGATGGACTAGAGGGAGCAAGACAGGAATTTGAGGAAAAATCAAAAAATCTTGCATTACAAACTCGAGAGTTACAACAGCTAAAAGATGAACTTAGAAACTCTAATTTAGATGCAATTAATGAAAAAGAGAGAATTATCGAAAAAGCAAGATATGAGGCAATGAAAATCGTTGAGAATGTAAAACTTGACTCACAGCTTATCATTGATGAACTTGATAAACTCCGCAAACAAAAGGATAAAGAGGCTTTTTCAGCAATGACTTCACAAGCAAAATCACAGCTAAGAGGAAAAATTGATAAATTGCACGATAAGGCAAACCCAGTTACACAACGAACAAATGAAGATTATGTATTACCTCGTAAACTCAAAAAAGGTGATAATGTATTAATTGTTGATATTGATAAGAACGGAACAGTACTACAAGAACCTGATTCATCAGGTAATATTTTAGTTCAAGCTGGAATAATGAAAACCAGAGTTCAAATTAGCAATCTTCGTTTAGTTGAAACAAAGAATAATACCACGTTCAAGGGGAAAACAACACGAACTATCACCTCAAACAAAACTGCAAGTGCCAATATGGAACTTGATTTAAGAGGTGAAATGGTTGAAGAAGCATTAGCCGAACTTGATATG
>DAMDCT010000036.1:14826-17925 GCA_032091455.1 Oscillospiraceae bacterium
AGCACATAAAATCTTATCGCTTAGGAGTTTACGGCGAGGGGGAAACAGGCGTTACAATTGCAGAACTAAAGTAAAAGATACTCAAACAAACTATATTTTGTGGGGTGAAAATATGGATAAGGTGAAAGAATTAGAAAATTATTTAATAGATTTGTATGAAAATGATGAAAAAATCATTGGAATATTCATTTCTGGTTCTTGTGCTGATAATTCTTATGACAGCTATTCTGATGTTGACATAAGATTTATAGTAAATACCACCGACTTAGAAAATAATGTTTTGGAATTTAAAAACAAATTAATTACTTCAAGTAAAGAAATATTGTTTTTCGAACCTTGTTGTTTTAGTAATGCATTTATTGCTCACTTTTATAACTTTATTAAAGCTGACATTTTCTTTTATACACAAGATATGATTTCGCCTTCTGCATGGTTGAAAGACATTAGAGTAGTGAAAGACTTTGATAATTTCATTTTTAAAATCAAGGAACAATCAAAACAGTTGGAATTTGGAAATGATTATACTAATGTCGAGAATGATATATCAAAATACTTTGCAACTGCACATGAGTGCTTTAGAAGAATAAAAAGAGAAGAGTATTTGTATGCCAATGTGCTTTTACAAACTATGAAGGAAATAATAATTAAGTTTTATGATTGCTTGAATAATAGAGCAAGTCTTTCATGGTATAAAGTTGAAATAAGATTTGATAATAGTCAAATCTCAATATTCAAATTGACAATTGCGAAAGATAGTAAAAACATAGAAATATTAAAACAAGTAAACTCTCAATTTTTATTTGTTGAACAAAAGCTTTGTGAAAGCAAGAATATTTCAAGAGATTTTAATAAAGATTCTTATGTTTTAAGTTACTTTTTATCATTATAATACACCCACAAATGGCGGTATCAGTTTTTACTGATACCGCCATTACTCTATTTACTATTTAAAATTTCTCTTTAAACTCATTTTTAAACCAAACATTCTTAACTTCAAATTCCTTGTTGTTTAGATATGATAGAATATTGTCACTATCAGTAAACTCAAACCTAAGTTTGTAGGAATACAACAGTTGATGTTTTTGCCCATATTGCATATTTATTTTATTAACCCCATATTTGCCGTCACCCAGTATAGGATGTCCAATGTAAGCCATATGTGCCCTTATTTGATGTGTTCTGCCTGTTTTTAGTTCAACTTCTACTAGTGTATTTTTATCAGAATAATCTAATACTTTATAGCTTGTAATCATTGTTTTTGTGTCTTGGTTTGGCTTGTCAAACACTTTAACAGTATTATCTCTTTCGTTTTTCAAATGATAGTGAGTGAGAGTATCGTGCTTTTTCTCAAGTAAACCGCAAACAATACAAAGATATAGTTTCTTAACTTCACGGGCCTTAATTTTTTCATTTAATACTCTTAAAGCTTCAGCGTTTTTTGCAACAATAACAATTCCACTTGTGTTTCTGTCAATACGATTGCATAAAGCAGGAATAAATGAAGCTTCATTATCAGGGTTATATACTTTATCATCATATAAATAATGCAAAACTCTATTTATTAATGTATCAACTGAATTTTCATTGTCCTCATGAACAACAAGCCCAGCTTTTTTATCTACTAATAATATGTTATCATCTTCATACAACACATTAATATTTGCAGGAGCAAGTAAAAAGTCCTTGTTTGTGCTTTGCTCAAAAAACTCATCATTAATATAAAGCTCAACTAAATCATTTAGCTGTAAACGATAGCTTATGTCGCTTTTTTTACCGTTGACTTTTATGCGTTTTAGTCGAATGTATTTATACATTAAAGTACTGGGCATTCGTGGCACAGCTTTTTGTAGAAATTTATCTAATCGTTGGTTTTGGTCATTTTGTTTTATTGTAAAGGCTTTCATAATACACCTCATGATTTTTTATTATAGTATATCATATTTTTTGTTAATAAACAAACTTAAACACCCCTAAATATGCCAGCATTCACTTAATATTAACATATATTATCAAAATAATCTTTTCAAACTGATTTAAATAGTATATAATAAAAAGAGTATATAAATGAAAATATGATTTTGAGAGGCGATAAAGATGAATAACTACAAACAAGAATTTATTAAATTTATGGTGAGATCTGATGTGCTAACATTTGGGGATTTCACAGCGAAAAGCGGCAGAAAAACTCCATACTTTGTAAATACAGGTAAATATAAAACTGGTGAGCAAATTGCAAAACTTGGCGAGTTCTATGCAGATTGTGTAAAAGAAAATTTAGGCAATTCATTTGATGTTTTGTTTGGCCCTGCTTACAAAGGTATTCCACTTGCAGTCACAACAGCAACTGCTTTATATAATAAGTTTGATATTAATAGTAATTATTGTTTTAATCGCAAAGAGGAAAAAGACCATGGTGAGGGTGGCTCAATCGTAGGGCACAAATTGCAAAATGGTGATAGAGTTTTAATAATAGAAGATGTTATCACAGCAGGAACAGCAATTAGAGAGTGTTTCCCAATATTAAAAGGCGCTGCTGATGTTGAAATTATAGGACTTGTTATTTCTGTTGACAGGATGGAAAAAGGACAAGCTGATAAATCAGCAGTACAAGAAATCTATGAGAATTATGGAATTAAAACATATCCGATTGTTACAGTACGTGATATAATTGAAACGCTCCATAACAACCCTGTTGATGGTAAGGTTTATATTGATGATGACATGAAACAAAGAATGGAAGATTACCTTTTGAAATATGGTATATAAGTTTAAGTAAAAATTATATTAAAATATTACACAAGCTAGAAAGGCAAGTTTAATATGTCTAATGATATTCATGCAGGACACAGACAACGAGTGAAGAAACGCTTTTTATCAGACGATATTGATAGCTTTCCTCATCATAATATTTTGGAATTATTATTGTTTTATGCAATCCCTAGAATGGATACTAATGAAGTTGCGCATAATCTAATTAAAAGGTTTGGCACACTTGCTGAGGTGTTAGATGCTCCATATGCAGAACTTATTAAGGTTGATGGAGTATCTGAAAATGCGGCAACGTTGATAAAACTTGTACCAAGCATTAGTAGGGTTTAT
>DAMDCT010000036.1:18113-22943 GCA_032091455.1 Oscillospiraceae bacterium
GGAAAATTATCGAAAGTGTTGTACGACATAATGCATGTAGTGTCGTTTTGGCACATAATCATCCAAGAGGACTAGCTGTGCCTTCAAATGAGGATGTAATTACCACAATCGCAGTTAAAAATGCACTTAAACAGCTTGACATACCATTATTAGACCATATTATTGTTGCACAAAATCATTATGCATCACTAGCCGAATTGGGCTATATCAAATAGTGAATATATTTAATTTATTTCAATATGATAACAGCATATGAACAAAAAAGATGAGGTATTATTTTAGTGGATAGTTTTAAATTAAAATCTGAATATTTGCCAACAGGTGACCAGCCAAAAGCCATTGACTTATTAGTTGATGGCTTAAATAAAAATGAAAAAGAACAAACTTTATTAGGAGTAACTGGTTCTGGTAAAACTTTTACTATGGCAAATGTAATACAAAAAGTGAATAAGCCAACATTGGTATTGGCACATAATAAAATTCTAGCGGCACAGCTTTGTAGCGAGTTTAAAGAATTTTTTCCTGAGAATGCAGTTGAGTATTTTGTATCATATTACGACTACTATCAACCAGAAGCATATATTCCAAATACAGATACTTATATAGAAAAAGATAGTGCAATAAATGATGAGATAGATAAACTCCGACACTCGGCTACACTGTCACTTGCCGAGCGACGAGACGTAATAATAGTATCAAGTGTATCATGTATCTATTCGCTGGGAAGTCCAATTGATTATCGTACAATGGTTGTATCATTAAGGCCACAAATGCAGATAAGTCGTGACGATTTATTAAGGCGATTAGTCGGTATTCAATATGAGCGTAACGATGTAAACTTTGTGAGAAACAAGTTTCGTGTTCGAGGTGATGTGGTTGAAATATTTTCAGCGGCTTCATTTGATACTGCAATACGTGTTGAGTTTTTTGGAGATGAGATTGAGCGAATTAGTGAAATAAACCCACTTACGGGCGAGATTAAAATGGTTCTTGGACATGCGGCAATATACCCAGCCTCTCACTATATTGTTCCACCAGAAAAACTGCATCAAGCAATTTTAGTTATTGAGGAAGAACTTCAAGACAGGCTTAAATATTACAAAGACAACGAAATGTTGCTTGAAGCGCAAAGAATTGAACAACGAACTCGATATGATATGGAAATGCTACAGGAAATTGGAATTTGCAAGGGAATTGAAAATTACTCTCGCATTATGGCTGGTAGAGAAAAAGGAAGTATACCATATACTCTAATGGACCATTTTCCGGATGATTATTTGCTAATGGTTGATGAATCCCATGTTACAATACCACAGGTAAGAGGAATGTATTTTGGGGATAGGGCGAGAAAAACTTCTCTAATAGATTATGGGTTTAGACTTCCATCTGCATATGACAACAGACCACTTAATTTTTCTGAGTTTTATGATAAGACAAATCAAATTATATATGTAAGTGCAACCCCAGGACAATTTGAGCGTGATAACAGCACTCAAATTGTAGAGCAAGTAATTCGCCCAACAGGACTAATTGATCCATATGTAACAGTAAAGCCAGTTGAAGGTCAGATAGAAGATTTGTTATCAGAAATCAATCTTATTACAGAAAAAGGCGAAAGAGTTTTAATTACAACATTAACTAAAAAAATGGCTGAAGATTTAACCACATATCTTGATTCGATGGATGTAAAGGTTAAATACTTGCACCACGATATTGACACAATGGAACGGATGGAAATCATACGTGATTTAAGACTTGGCGAGTTTGATGTACTTGTAGGAATTAACCTGCTCCGTGAGGGACTTGATATTCCAGAGGTATCACTTGTGTGTATACTAGATGCTGATAAAGAGGGATTTTTACGTTCTGAAACATCTCTTATTCAGACCATAGGTCGTGCGGCGAGAAATTCAAATGGTAGAGTTATTATGTATGCTGATAAAGTCACTGGTTCTATGGAACGAGCATTGAGAGAAACTGATAGACGTCGTGAAATCCAAATTGAATATAATGAAAAACATGGAATAACACCAAAAACAATTTTAAAAGATGTTCGTGATGTTTTGGAAATATCAAAAAAAGATAGTCATGATATTAAGGATTTAAAATCAAGAAGAATGGCAAAAGGCGAAAAAGAAGCATTGATCAAAAAACTTACAGCTGAAATGAAAGCCGCAGCAAAAATATTAGAGTTTGAACATGCGGCTTATTTAAGAGATAAAATCGAAAAGTTAAATGAAATATAGAGAGGGAAAGTTATGGCATTAGATAAAATTGTAATCAAAGGAGCAAGAGAAAATAATCTTAAAAACATAGATATAGAGTTGCCAAGGGATAAGTTTGTTGTATTGACTGGATTATCTGGCTCTGGAAAATCTTCTTTGGCATTTGATACTATTTATGCAGATGGACAACGTAGATACGTTGAGAGCCTGTCTTCATATGCACGTCAATTCTTAGGACAGATGGAAAAACCAGATGTAGATTTAATCGAGGGGCTTTCACCTGCAATTTCAATTGACCAAAAAACAACCTCAAAAAATCCACGTTCCACTGTAGGGACAGTTACAGAAATATATGATTATTTAAGGCTTTTATATGCTCGAATAGGCGTTCCACACTGCACAGTTTGTGGACGAGAAATCACCCAGCAAACTGTAGACCAAATGGTGGACAGAATACTTGATCTTCCTGAAAAAACAAGAATACAAGTGTTAGCGCCTGTTGTAAGAGGTAGAAAAGGCGAGCATGTTAAGGAGTTTGAATCAGCAAGAAAATCTGGATTTGTTCGTGTTAGAGTTGATGGCAATATGTATGAACTTTCAGAAGATATAAAGCTAGATAAAAATAAAAAGCATTCAATACAAATTATAGTTGATAGACTTGTGATTAACAGCACTATTAAATCTCGTTTGACCGATTCTCTTGAAACAGCAGTAGGACTTTCAGGTGGACTTGCAATTATTAATGTTATTGATGGAGAAGAACTTATATTTTCTCAAAATTATGCTTGTCCAGAGCATGGTGTTAGTATGAGTGAGCTTGAGCCTAGTATGTTTTCTTTTAATAATCCATTTGGCGCTTGTGAAAAATGTACAGGGCTTGGCACATTTATGAAAGTCGATCCAGATTTAATTGTACCAAATAAAAGTTTATCTATAAAAGCCGGCGCAATTAAAGCTAGTGGATGGTATTTTGGTGAGTCCGGAACAATTGCACAGATGTATTTTGAAGCACTTGCAGAACATTATAAGTTTTCTCTTGATACTCCATTTAAAAGCTTGCCTAAAAAAATAACTGATATAATTTTTTATGGAACTAATGGTGAGAGAATTAAAATGACACGGAAAAATGAATACGGAGAGGGAACATACACCTCCGAATTTGAAGGTATTGCTAATAACCTTGAACGTCGTTTTAGAGAAACTCAAAGTAACTATATTCGTGAAGAAATTTCACAATGTATGAGTTCAAATGTATGTCCTGACTGTGGTGGGGAAAGATTAAAAAAGGAAATATTAGGTGTAACGGTTGGCGATAAAAATATAAGTGATTTATGTAAATTATCTATTAGTCTTGCCCATGAATTTATAAATTCACTTAAATTAAATGCAAGGGATACAATGATTGCAAATCAAGTTGTTAAAGAGATAAATGAAAGACTATCTTTTTTAGAAAGTGTGGGACTTGATTATTTAACACTATCTAGGTCAGCAGGAACATTATCCGGTGGTGAAAGTCAACGTATACGACTTGCAACTCAAATTGGTTCTTCTTTAGTAGGGGTTTTATATATACTTGATGAACCGAGTATCGGACTTCATCAAAAAGACAATGATAAGTTGATCAAAACTTTAAAGAAACTTAGGGATTTAGGTAATACATTAATCGTTGTTGAACATGATGAAGATACGATGTATGCGGCAGACTATATTGTTGACATAGGACCTGGTGCAGGGGTGCATGGTGGAGAAGTAGTATGTGCAGGTAATGTTGAGGAAATTAAGGCTTGTGAGAACTCTATTACAGGTCAATATTTAAGTGGCAAAAAGTTTATTCCTATTCCGCAAAAACGCAGAAAAGGAAATGGTCTAAAGCTTAAAATTAAGGGCGCAACTGAAAATAACTTAAAAAATATAAATGTTGATATTCCACTCGGCACATTAACTTGCGTAACTGGTGTTTCTGGCTCTGGAAAATCATCACTTGTAAATGAGGTTATATATAAACAACTTGCAAAAGTAATTAATAATTCACGCTATAAGTCGGGTGCACATAAAGATATACTTGGAATAGAGAATATTGATAAAGTTATTGATATAAACCAATCACCAATTGGAAGAACTCCACGTTCAAACCCAGCAACTTATACAGGTGTGTTTACGGACATTCGTGATATATTCGCAATGACAAACGATGCTAAAATGAAAGGCTATACACAAGGCAGGTTTTCGTTCAATGTAAAAGGTGGGCGTTGTGAAGCGTGTCAAGGCGACGGAATATTGAAAATCGAAATGCACTTTTTACCTGATATTTTTGTTCCATGTGAAGTGTGTAAAGGAAAAAGGTATAATAGGGAAACGCTTGAGATAAAATATAAAGGGAAAACAATAGACGATGTACTAAATATGACAATTGAGGAAGCTTTAATATTTTTTGAGCCAATACCTAAAATAAACCGTAAGATTCAGACTCTTTTTGATGTTGGTCTTGGTTATGTTAAATTAGGACAATCCTCAACCACATTATCTGGTGGTGAAGCACAGCGTGTAAAGCTTGCAACAGAGTTATCTAAACGCTCAACCGGTAAAACAATTTATATTCTTGATG
>DAMDCT010000036.1:22953-24707 GCA_032091455.1 Oscillospiraceae bacterium
GAAACTTGCATCAGAATTACACAAACGTTCAACAGGACGCTCCATATATATACTAGACGAACCTACAACAGGTTTACATGTAGCAGATGTGCACAAGCTTATTGAAATGTTAAACAGGCTGGTTGAGGTAGGAAATACTGTTTTAGTAATTGAGCATAATCTTGATGTAATAAAAACCGCTGATTACATTATTGATCTTGGACCAGATGGCGGAAATAAAGGCGGTTTTGTTATTGCTAAAGGTACGCCTGAACAAGTTAGTAAATCAGACAAATCTTATACAGGACAGTATTTAAAAAAAGTGTTAAAATAAATAGTAATATTAGCATTTAACCCTTTACAATTGTATACCGTTATGGTATACTTTGAATATATTAAACACGAGAGGGAGAAACAAAATGAAAAGTTATGTATGTACAGTATGCGGATATGTTTATGTTCCAGCAGATGGATGCGAGGAACAAGAGGTTGCTCCAAACACAGCGTTTGAGGATGTAAAGGAAGATTTCGTATGCCCAATCTGTGGCGTTGGCAAGGACATGTTTGAAGAAGAATAAGAATTAAGATTAGGACTATACACTCTAATTAGATTATTTCTAGTCTGATTAGGGTGTATTACCTTTAATTTTTATAACAAGAAGGAGTATACAAATGAACATAAATAATATAACAAAAGATGTCTACAGTGTAAGCGTATTGAACCCTAATTTGAGGGTTTTTGATATAGTAATGACAACAGATTATGGAACTAGTTATAATTCATATATAGTAAAAGGTACGGATAAAACTGCATTAATTGAAACATCTCACTTGACTTATTTCGATTATTTTGTTAAAAATATAAAAGAAATGACACCTATTGAAGATATTGAATATTTAATAATGAACCATAATGAACCAGACCATTCTGGCTCCATCGAAAAATTATTATCACTTATTCCAAACCTAAAAATAATTACATCTCAAGCTGGTTCAATATATTTAAAAAATATTGTTAATAGAGATGATTTGAATATAATTGTTGCAAAAGACGGAGATAAAATCGATCTTGGAGGCAAAACTTTAACCTTCATCAACGCTCCTTTTTTGCATTGGCCAGATTCAATGTTTACTTATCTTAATGAAGATAAGATATTATTCTCATGTGACTTTTTAGGCGCACATTACTGTGAACCACAACTTTTTGATACAAATATTACTTATCCAGAAGCTTATGATATTGCATTAGAAGGTTATTATAATGCAATATTTGGTCCATTTAAGCCATATGTTTTAAAAGGACTTGCTAAAATTAACCAGTTGTTAAAGAAAACAAGCTAATTCCTATTTTCTATTGTAGTGCATATGGGAATACACAAAAGCTAGCACAAAACATTGCTGACGGCATAAAAGAAATTATTCCAACAGCAGACGTTGAGATTTATGATATAATTAAGCATGATATGAATGAACTTGCATTTAAGTTGAATTCAAGTGACGCATTTTTATTAGGATCACCAACGATAAACAAAGATGCAGTACCACCTGTTTGGAATCTTCTCTCACATATTGATGCAGTTAATATTGCAAAGAAACTTGTTGCTATTTTTGGCTCATATGGCTGGAGTGGGGAAGCTGCCAAAAATCTTAGACTAAGATTAGAAGGCTTAAAGGTTAATATATTCCCAGATGATTTCAGAGTAGTGTTTATTCCAACAACAAAAGATTTACACAATGCAAAAGAATATGGCAAGGAATTTGCAAAATCTTTATAA
>DAMDCT010000037.1:0-4397 GCA_032091455.1 Oscillospiraceae bacterium
ACATTAAAGAAGTCAGCTCCCATAATGTCCATCTTATTTACATAAGCCATTCTTGGTACATGGTACTTGTCTGCTTGACGCCACACTGTTTCTGATTGAGGCTCAACGCCACCTTTTGCACAAAAAACAGTTACGGAACCGTCAAGAACTCTCAATGAACGCTCAACTTCAACAGTGAAGTCAACGTGTCCAGGAGTGTCAATAATATTGATTCTATGGCCTTTCCAGAATGCAGTAGTTGCAGCAGAAGTAATTGTAATACCTCTCTCTTGCTCTTGCTCCATCCAGTCCATTGTTGCAGCACCTTCATGAACCTCACCTATTTTATGAGTTTTACCAGTGTAATATAAAATACGTTCAGTTGTAGTAGTTTTTCCTGCGTCAATGTGAGCCATTATACCAATGTTACGAGTAAGCTCAAGCGATATATCTCTTGGCATAATTTCCTCCTAAAAATTCTCGAATAAACGTTAATATTATATTTAGAATAATACTAAAATCTGTAGTGTGCGAAAGCTTTGTTAGCTTCAGCCATCTTATGAGTGTCTTCACGTTTTTTACAAGCAGAACCTGTGCTGTTCATAGCATCTAGTAATTCTCCTGCTAAACGTTCTTTCATTGTTCTCTCGCCACGGTTTCTAGAATAAGTTGTCAACCAACGTAGACCTAAAGTTTGACGTCTTTCAGGACGAACTTCCATAGGAACTTGGTATGTTGCACCACCTACACGACGAGCTTTAACCTCTAATACAGGCATGATGTTTTCTAGCGCTTGTTCAAAAACCTCTAGAGCATCTTTTCCTGATTTCTCAGCAACGATTTCAAATGCACCGTAAACTATCTTCTGAGCAACACCCTTCTTACCGTCTAGCATGATGCTATTGATAAGACGAGTAACTTGCTTAGATTTATAAAGTGGATCTGGCAAAACATCACGTTTTGCGATATTACCTCTTCTTGGCACTTTGCTTCCCTCCTTCACATAATGATATCATAGGTACTCGAAAGTAAATCCCCCGTTTGACCAATGCAGAGCAATAGTAAGAACTAATTTATTTACCGAAGAACACAAATCGCAAGCGAATTACTGCATACTACCAGTACAATTAAATTCAATATATATAATGCCACTACATATGGGCGTGAATTATTAATTCATCAATTACGGAATAAAACTACTTTTTAGCCCCAGCCTTTGGACGTTTTGTTCCATACTTAGAACGAGATTGGTTTCTGTTGTTCATACCTTGTGTATCAAGTGTACCACGTACTATATGATAACGAACACCAGGTAAGTCTTTGATACGTCCACCACGAATAAGCACAACGCTATGTTCTTGTAGGTTATGACCGATACCAGGAATATAAGCATATACTTCATATCCGTTAGTTAGTCTTACTCTTGCAACTTTTCTAAGCGCTGAGTTAGGCTTTTTAGGAGTCATAGTTTTTACAGTAGTACAAACGCCTCTCTTTTGTGGAGAACTTTGTTCAGTGTAATCCTTCTTCATAGTGTTAAAGCTTTCTTGTAGAGCAGGAGCAGTAGATTTTTTCTTGTTTACTTGTCTTCCTTTTCTTACTAGCTGATTAAATGTTGGCATATCGCACCTCCTTCTTTAATAATGCACCAAATATAAAAACATATACAAAACATGTGAAAATATTTGGTAAAAATCTATATTTGGAGGTTTAGTTGTTCTAAACCTCCTAAATAGCTTGAACTTAACAATTTGAGCATACATACTCAACCTATTAAATTTAACACTTTTTATAGTATTTTGTCAATAGGCATTATTGCTAATTTTTATAAATGATAGCCTTCTTATTGAGCAATTTCTACTTGTTGTTGATTTTGAACCTCATTAGTTACTTCCATAACTACTTCTGGTTCATCACTTTTTACAACTTCAACATCCCTGTAGCATCTCATACCAGTACCAGCAGGAATTAGTTTACCAATGATTACATTTTCCTTTAGTCCAAGTAGTGGGTCTATCTTTCCTTTGATTGCAGCTTCAGTTAATACTCTTGTTGTTTCTTGGAATGATGCAGCTGACAAGAAACTATCTGTTGCAAGTGATGCTTTTGTTATTCCAAGAAGAACAGGAATATATTCACAAAGTCTTAAATCTAGTTCGCCATTATTAATTCTTGCTTGAATTTCACGATTTTGATATTCGACTTCACTTCTATCTGCAAGAGAACCTGGAAGTATTGTTGTACTACCTGAATCAGCAATTCTAACTTTACGCATCATTTGGCGAACAATAACTTCAACATGCTTGTCGTTAATGTCAACACCCTGCATACGGTAAACCTTTTGAACCTCACCATTTAGGTAATTTTGTACTTCTTGTTCGCCCTTAACTGCAAGAACATCATGCGGATTAACAGAACCTTCAGTTAATGCCTCACCCTTTAATACACTGTCTCCATCAGAGAACTTAATTCTATAACCATAAGGTATTGGGTAAGAACATTCTTCTCCATCACTAGCAGTTACAAATATATGACGTGTACGTTTAATTTCCTCTATGCGGATTCTACCAGCAATTTCAGTTATAATCGCAGAATTCTTAGGTTTTCTACCTTCGAAAAGCTCTTCAATTCTTGGAAGACCCTGCGTAATATCCTCTGCTGATGCTATACCACCAGTATGGAATGTACGCATTGTAAGCTGTGTACCAGGCTCACCGATAGACTGCGCAGCAATAACACCAACAGCCTCACCAATTGCAACAGGATTACCAGTTGCAAGGTTTGATCCGTAACACTTAGTACATACACCTTGCTTAGATTCACAAGTAAGAATTGAGCGTATCATAATTCTTTCAACGCCAGCATTCATTAGTTTCTTAGCATCATTATCATCCATTAACTTATCTTTTGATACAAGAACTTCACCTGTTTTATCATCAATATAATCTTCAATTAGATAACGTCCAACAAGACGATCATGCAATGGCTCGATTAACTCCTTGCCTTCAGTTACAGCGTAAACTTCTATACCATTTGTAGTGCCACAGTCATCTTGTCTTATGATAACGTCTTGTGAAACGTCAACCAGACGACGAGTCAAATAACCTGAGTCAGCAGTTCTAAGCGCTGTATCTGCAAGTCCTTTTCTCGCACCACGAGATGAAATAAAGTACTCCAAGATGTTTAGACCTTCACGATAATTTGCTCTGATTGGAACTTCGATTGTCTTACCAGAGGTATTTGCAATAAGACCACGCATACCTGCAAGCTGTCTAATCTGATTAATACTACCACGAGCTCCAGAGTCAGCCATCATGAATATTGGGTTATAATTATCAAGATTTTCTTGTAGGGCATCAGTAACCTTATTTGTTGTCTTTTCCCAAGTTTTTAGAACAAGTCTAAAACGCTCATCATTTGAGATAAGACCCATTTGGAATTGATCATTAATATCCTCAATTGTAGCTTCTGCTTCTGCTAGATATTCCTTCTTTTGAGGTGGAATAACCGCATCACAAACTGCAACTGTTATTGCGCCCTTAGTTGAGAACTTAAATCCAAGAGCTTTTATTAGATCAAGCACTTCTGCTGTTTTTGCAGTTCCATGTGCTCTGATACATTTGTCAATAATTTCTCCAAGTTGCTTTTTCTTAACTAAGAAATCAATCTCAAGTGCAAACTGATTTTCACTGTTTGTACGATCAACATATCCCAAATCTTGAGGAATGTTTTGGTTGAATATAACTCTACCAATTGTTGTCTCAAGAAGCTTGCTAATCTTTGTATCTCCAACTTTTTTAGTTAATCTAATTTTTACTTTGGCATGAAGAGTTATTACCCCTTCGTTATATGCCATTAATGCCTCATTTATATCTCTAAATGACTTGCCCTCACCTTTTTCCCCTTCTTTACAAAGAGTTAGATAGTATGAACCAAGTACCATATCCTGTGTAGGAACTGCAACTGGTCGACCATCTGATGGTTTCAAGATGTTGTTTGCTGCAAGCATTAAGAAACGTGCTTCGGCTTGAGCCTCTGCTGATAGAGGAACGTGAACTGCCATCTGGTCGCCGTCAAAGTCAGCGTTGTATGCAGTACATACAAGTGGATGAAGTTTAAGTGCTCTACCTTCAACAAGTATAGGCTCGAAAGCTTGAATACCAAGTCTATGAAGAGTAGGTGCACGATTTAGTAGAACAGGATGGTCTTTAATAACTATTTCAAGTGCATCCCAAACTTCTTCTTTAGCACGCTCAACCATTTTTCTTGCACTCTTGATATTGTTTGATTGTCCTGTTTCAACAAGACGTTTCATAACAAACGGCTTAAATAGCTCTAGTGCCATCTCTTTTGGAAGTCCACATTGGTACATTTTAAGTTCTGGCCCTACAACGATAACAGAACGTCCTGAGTAGTCA
>DAMDCT010000037.1:4407-6910 GCA_032091455.1 Oscillospiraceae bacterium
TTACCTTTAAGCATGTCAGAAAGTGATTTCAACGGACGGTTGTTTGGCCCAGTTACTGGACGTCCACGTCTGCCGTTATCTATCAGCGCATCAACTGCTTCTTGAAGCATACGTTTTTCATTTCTAACAATGATGTCAGGTGCATTTAATTCTAATAATCTTTTTAGACGGTTATTTCTGTTTATAACTCTTCTGTAAAGATCATTTAAATCTGATGTTGCAAAACGTCCACCATCTAATTGAACCATTGGTCTAATATCTGGAGGAATTACAGGAACAACATCAATAATCATCCACTCTGGGCGATTTCCTGATATTCTAAATGCTTCAACAACCTCTAAACGTTTTAGGTAACGAATACGTTTTTGCCCAGTAGCTGTTTCTAATGCTTCTTTTAAATCAACGCTTAGCTTTGGTAAGTCAAGATCAGCTAAAAGTTCTTTAACTGACTCAGCTCCCATACCAGCTCTAAAATCTTCATCATATTTTTCGCGCATGTCCATATATTCTGTTTCAGTTAAAAGTTGTCCTTTTTCAAGTGGAGTTTCACCACCATCAATAACAACATACTTTGCAAAATATATTACTTCTTCTAGACGTCGTGGAGAAATATCAAGTAATAATCCCATTCTTGATGGAATACCCTTGAAGTACCAGATATGTGACACAGGAGCTGCAAGCTCAATGTGTCCCATTCTTTCACGTCTAACTTTAGCTCGAGTTACCTCAACGCCACATTTATCACAAACTTTACCTTTAAAACGCAGTCTTTTGTACTTACCGCAATGACACTCCCAGTCCTTTTGTGGACCAAAAATACGCTCACAGAAAAGGCCATCACGTTCTGGCTTTAATGTACGATAGTTAATCGTTTCCGGCTTTTTTACTTCGCCATAAGACCATTCTCTCATCTGCTCTGGAGAGGCAAGTCCTATTTTTATAGACTCAAATACGTTAAATTCCATATTTAGACCCCTTTTCTATTAAAATAGTTCTGTATCTGAAGCATCATCATCTACATCGTCATCTGCATCTAAATCGAAATCATAGCCATCATCTTCAAGCTCAACTTCTTCAACTGAATATCCTTCCATGTTGTCTTCTTCTACATATTCGGATTCATCAATTACAGGAAGTAGACCTACATCATCATCGTCAAAGCTTTGTTTCAAGTCAATCTCAAGATTGTCTTTATCAAGCACCTTAACATCAAGACACAATGACTGTAACTCCTTAATAAGAACTTTAAATGACTCTGGAATGCCTGGCTTAGGAACATTTTGTCCTTTAACAATAGCTTCGTAGGTCTTAACGCGTCCTTCAACGTCATCTGATTTAACAGTTAATATTTCTTGAAGAGTATAAGCTGCACCATATGCCTCAAGTGCCCAAACCTCCATCTCTCCAAATCTCTGTCCACCAAACTGAGCTTTACCACCAAGTGGTTGTTGCGTTACAAGTGAGTATGGACCTGTTGAACGTGCATGGATTTTATCATCAACAAGGTGATGAAGTTTTAAGAAGTACATATATCCAACTGTTACTGGGTTATCAAATGGATCACCTGTACGACCATCATGCAATAGAGTTTTTCCGTCTTCCCTTTTACCTGCTTGACGTAAACAATCTCTAATATCTGCCTCATGAGCACCATCAAATACTGGAGTCATCATCTTCCAGCCTAATGCTTTTGCAGCATAGCCTAGATGAACCTCAAGCACCTGTCCGATGTTCATACGAGAAGGAACACCTAGTGGGTTTAGAACGATGTCTAATGGAGTTCCGTCTGGTAGGAATGGCATATCTTCCTGTGGAAGAATTCTAGAAACAACACCCTTATTACCATGACGACCCGCCATTTTATCTCCAACTGAAATTTTTCTCTTTTGAGCAATATAGCAACGAACAACCATGTTAACTCCAGGGCTTAATTCATCGCAATTTTCTCTTGTAAATACCTTAACATCAACAATAATACCACATTCACCATGAGGTACTTTTAAAGATGTATCACGCACTTCTCTTGCTTTTTCACCAAAGATTGCTCTTAACAAACGCTCTTCAGCAGTTAACTCAGTTTCTCCCTTAGGAGTAACCTTACCAACAAGAATATCACCTGAGTGAACTTCTGCACCGATACGGATAATTCCGTTTTCATCAAGGTCTTTAAGTGCATCCTCACCAACGTTTGGAATATCTCTAGTGATTTCCTCTGGGCCTAGCTTTGTATCTCTTGCTTCTGTTTCGTATTCCTCGATATGGATAGAGGTATAAACATCATCGCGAACGATTTTCTCATTAATTAGTACAGCGTCCTCATAGTTATAACCTTCCCAAGTCATAAATCCGATAAGTGCATTTTTACCCAAACTAATTTCGCCGTTAGAAGTAGCAGGTCCGTCAGCTAAAACATCGCCCACTTTAATTTCTTGTCCTTGAGAAACAATCGGACGTTGGTTTGTACAAGTTCCTTGGTTAGAACGTTTAAACTTGGTTAATTTAT
>DAMDCT010000037.1:6922-9682 GCA_032091455.1 Oscillospiraceae bacterium
AGTTGAATTTTTCCGTTTTCATCTTTAACTTTAATTTCATCAGCAGAAACACTCTCAATAATACCGTTGTGTTTACAAACAACAACAACACCAGAGTCAACTGCAGCTTTATATTCCATACCTGTACCTACTACAGGAGATTCAGTTTTTAATAGAGGAACTGCTTGACGTTGCATGTTAGCACCCATCAATGCACGGTTTGCGTCATCGTTTTCTAGGAATGGTATCATGGAAGTCGCAACTGACACAACCATCTTAGGTGATACATCCATGAAATCAATTGTTTCACGGTCAGTTTCTAATATTTCGCCTCTGAAACGAGCATTAACTCTTTTTCTTCCGAATTTAGAATCTTCAGTTATAGGCTCATTTGCCTGTGCAACAACATAATTATCCTCAACATCAGCGGTCATGTACTCAACTTCACGTGAAATTATTCCAGTTGCCTTATCAACTCTACGATATGGAGCTTCAATAAATCCATATTTGTTTAATCTAGCAAAACAAGCAAGATATGAAATAAGACCGATGTTTGGACCTTCGGGAGTCTCGATAGGACACATTCTTCCGTAATGGCTATAGTGAACGTCACGAACCTCAAATCCAGCTCTATCTCTTGATAGACCACCAGGACCCAATGCAGATAGACGACGCTTATGTGTAAGCTCAGCAAGAGGATTTGTCTGATCCATGAACTGTGAAAGTGGGGATGATCCAAAGAACTCTTTAATTGAAGCCACTACTGGACGAATATTAATTAATGCTTGTGGAGTAACAACGTCCATATCCTGAGCTTGAAGTGTCATTCTTTCACGAATAACTCTTTCCATTCTGGAAAAACCAATTCTAAATTGATTTTGTAGTAACTCACCAACTGTACGAATACGACGGTTACCAAGATGGTCAATATCATCAACAGTACCAATTTCGTATACCAAGTTGTTCATATAGTTAATTGAAGAGAAAATATCATCTTTAATAATGTGCTTTGGAATTAGCTCATTTATTCTTAACTTAACCATTTCTATTTGTTCTTCAACAGAAGATGCTTTTTCTAAAATATCTTTTAATACCTTAAATCTAACCATTTCATATATGCCGCATTCTTCTTTATCAATATCCATGATGAAGTCAGAAATGTCAACCATACCATTAGATATGATTTTAACAACTTTTTCGCCTTCATTAACAAAAACATAAGCAGTATCAACGCCAGCTTTTTGAATTGCTGTTGCAATCTCTCTTGTAAGTTTTTGATTTGCTTCTGCCATAACCTCGCCAGTAAGTTCATTTATAATTGGTTCTGCAAGTGTATGACCAACTAAACGATGTCCAATAGCAAGTTTCTTATTATATTTATATCTACCAACTTTTGATAGGTCATATCTACGCTCATCAAATAAAAGTGGAACAATGTGCTTAACAGCACTTTCAATAGTTGGAGGCTCGCCTGGACGAAGCTTTCTATAAACTTCTAGTAAGCCTTCTTCACCATTTTTAGTTGCATCTTTATTTGTAATTGTTGCGGTAATTCGGTCATCCTCACCTAAAATACCAAGGATTTCATTATCACTACCAATTGCATTTGTTAACGCTAAGTTGTAATCATCAGAAATATCTTCAGATTTAACATCATCACGTACTTTTAGCATTGCACGTATAAAAGCAGTAATCGGAATTTTTCTATTCTTATCAATACGAACATAGAAAAAATCATTTGAATCTGTTTCATATTCAAGCCATGCGCCACGGTTTGGTATGATTGTAGAAGCATATAGCTTTTTACCTGTTTTGTCGTAAGAATCACTGAAGTATACGCCCGGTGAACGTACTAACTGTGAAACAATAACACGCTCTGCACCGTTTATAACAAAGGTACCACTATCGGTCATTAAAGGGAAATCTCCCATAAAGATTTCTTGTTCCTTAACTTCTCCTGTTTCCTTGTTCAAAAGTCTTGCAGTTACCCTTAAAGGTGCTGCATAGGTTACATCTCTTTCCTTACACTCGGCAACTGAGTATTTTGGTTCATCGTCTAAGCGATGTCCAACAAAATCTAAAACAAGGTTTCCAGTATAGTCGCTTATTGCAGACACATCACCAAAAACTTCTTTAAGACCTTGCTTTAAAAACCATTTGTATGAGTTTTTTTGTACCTCGATTAGGTTCGGCATTTCAAGCACTTCATCGATTTTGGCAAAGCTCATACGGGTATTAACACCGAGTTGAACAGGTTTGACATTTACCATAGGCTTATCACTCCATTCGTATATTTAAAAACCCTCTGTGAATAATAATTCACTTATGGGGAACAACCACTAACGGGAAATAATGTTTCACGAGCATTAACCATTTATAGGAAAATACCGCTAATACAAAAGCCGCCTTGTGGAATATGTAGAAATTCGATTATAAATAACAATAAAATTCTACAAATTAGTATTGCAATTTTGTATCTTGTGTGGTATACTCATATAAAACTAGGTATAAAACTCCATTTTGATACAGTACATCATTATATAACTTCCAACAAGGCTTGTCAAGGGGTTAAGTGAAAAAAGTTTGAAAAAAATTTTTATTATTATAATACAAATATCCCCCTCTTTATTTTGAGGGGGATTGTTATTTTTTAATCATTATTTTATTATTTTTCCAATTAATTTATCCTGTTCATAGGTTTTTACTCTAATTTTAATTATTAATATAAATGCACCCCTTTTGTTAGTCGTTTCATTTCTAACCAAAGGGGTGCATGTTTTT
>DAMDCT010000037.1:9692-14420 GCA_032091455.1 Oscillospiraceae bacterium
GCAGTACATTCCATTTTGAGACATATAGTTGTATATTTTTTCGCCATGTTCTTGTTCTTCTTTTTGGATATGATTTAATACCTGGCGAATATTTGGGTCTTTAAATTCAAATATTGCAGTATTATAAGTTGAAGAAACATACTTTTCAGTAGATAATGCATCTGTACATAAAAATGCATCTTTTTGTTTATCAGATTGTGTTGAGTTGTTTGCCATTGGTTGACTTTGTTGCTGTTGTGCATTTTGCTGTTGTCCACCTTGCTGAGAATTAACATTTGGAACAGTCCCACTTAAAATTTGATTAATTGTGTTTAAATGCTCTTGTTCTTTTTGACCTAATGATTGAAACAATGCCTTTAGTTGTGGATTAGTTGTTTGATTTGCATACTCATTATATTTTTGAATGCAAATTTCTTCATGCTTTTTTTCATCCTCTAATAGAGTAGTTTCTTTTTGGGTTAAAGTTAGCATAATTATCACCTCGAATATATTATGCTACGAATTTTCAAATTTATTATTCTTAATATTTTTAATAGTATATTATTTTTTTACTTTCATCAACCTTTTAATTGATATAGTAAAAATAGCAGCCATAAGAATTACAATATTATAACAGTCAAACCCAAAGTAGTTTTGAATAAAATCCAGTTTAAAGCTATATGATAATTTAACTATGTATGGATTAAGTGGTCCAAATGCCAATGACACAACCATTCCTAATATTGCAATAGCCTTGTTTATATTAATTTTCTCAATACAGAAAAAGAGAAAAGCTAAAACTGCTAAAAATATTAATGTATATTCAATGGTTTCAACTGTAGAAATATGAATAAGAGGTCTTTTAGAATCAATTTGACTTGATGATGAACAAAGAATTTGATAAATAGGACTCAATAACTTATAATAAACTTTATTTATGAATGTGTCTGCATAGCCAATTATCACTGGCACAGCAAGATAAATTAAATAAATTGGTTTGAATTTTAATAGCTCTCTATAAGATTTATTAATTATAGTTTTAATTAATACAATCACCATTAACGCAACTGCAAACCCAAATATAAACTCAGTCATGTATCCATATGTAGGCGTTGACCACTTTATAGCTGTTATCCTTATTGGAATATCAGCAAAAAATCGTTTAATATCCATTTCTGAATATCTTCGCCTAACTTCATATCTTCTGGTTAGTTTATAAATAAACATGTACATAAAAACAAAACCAGGTAGCATTAAAAACGGAACAACTGTTTTTGTAAATATATCTTTTATTCCCTTAAAAGAAAAAATCACTAGTGCAATTAAAAAGCCTGCTATAAAAATAGGAAGATAATTTAAAGGTGTATCAATGCTTCCCATTCCCACATGTAAATTATTTACTCGAAACATAGGAGTAGTCAAACACGCAACAATGAGAATTAAAAACCATATGTATTTGTTTAATTTATCTGATTTAACCATAACAATCACCTTTTATATGTTATTATATACTCATAGTAAAACATTCTAATAATTATATTATATTCCAATTTATTTTGGTTGTAAAGTTTAGATATACTAAAAGCACACAAGCATTATAGCTTATGTGCTTTTTATTATTATTCTTATTCCATTTCGCTAATCTTATATTGTAATCTATCTCTTATTGCAACAAGCAATTCACGTTGCTGTGATAGTTTTTCTTTATCTTTTGGTGCTGACATTAAAAATTCAACATTATCACTTAACTTATGTGGACAATATTCAAGATTAGATAGTTGTATCTCAAGCTTTTTGTCACCTGTGAAGTAGACTTCATTTAATGCAAATATAACCTGTACCATATCAAGAACAGTATTTTTAACAATACCACCTGTAAACATAATATCCTCACGCTCAATTGCACTTAAATAGTGAAAATTATCAAGCCACATACATGAACGATCAAAAAAGCAATCTACTATCGCCTTTTTCAATTTCTGTGGATAGCAGTTTAGCTTTTGCTTATAGTTTGAAATTATGCTGTATGGATCATCGATTGCTTTAATAAAGCTTATTTCAGATAGATAAATATACGTATAGTAGCCATTTGTTGTCCAAAGTGCAGGGATAATTTCAAACTTTCCATCAATGCATTCATCAATTACTTTATCCATTCGCTCAATTGTACGCACGGTGGTTTCTACAGGAATTCCTTGATAAGAAAAGTCCATAGATCCACCCCATGCACTTTCGTCAAATCTTCGTGACACCCACATTGGTTTATCCTTATCAGCAATAGACTTAATAATCTCTACACGTTCCTCATATGATTTTGGATTTTCAACAAACATAAAAAAGTCAATATCAGAGTTTTTATCTGCAACTCCCTTTGCATACGAACCAGCAAGTGCAATTGCATATTTCCCATTAACAGTTGTTTTTAAAGTATTAGTAAGTGCTTCAATAATTTGTTTAACGTCTTGCATGATTAGTCCTCCTAAGAATAGATAACTATGTTTATTATATTGATAATAATATCACCGTATTTATTCAAAATCAACTACAATTTGTAAATAAATATTATCACAAATATTTTTAAATAAGTTTTCTATTATATTATAATTTTTATTCATACGTATAACTATACTATTTTGTTGAAAAATTCATAATTATACGCTATAATAATACTAAATTTTATAATGATACTAATGACATATAAAATACATTTTAACTATTTTTGTGAAAGTTTCGATTTGTTCGATTTTAAAATGTGATTAATATTATTATACCTTTTAAAGGCAGGAAAACGTATGAACTTATCATATAAAATTGGTTTTAGAACGATTAAAACCACACTCGTCGTTTTTTTATGTATTTTAGTGACTTTTATTTTTAAGCGGGAAAATGCATTTTACTCATCAATTGCTGCTGTTGTTTGTATGCAACCTACCTACGAGAAAACATTTAAGCTTGGTATAAATCGATTAATAGGAACTGTAATAGGTGGTATATTTGGTTATGCCCTGCTCGAACTTAGCAGTTTCATTCCATATTATAACGATATTTCCCATGTGTTAGTCGTTCCACTTTGTTTGCTTTTATTAATTTATTTTTGCAATATTATTGATAAAAAGGCAGCTGTGGCTATATGCTGTATTGTCTTTTTAAGTATTGTAGCAAATTCAAATAGAGATATTACTAATGCGTTAGGATATGTTATTGATAGAGTTATTGATACATCAATAGGAATTGTTTTGGCAATGCTTATTAATAGGTTTGTAGCTCCAAATTGTGAAAGAGATAAACAAACAGGGGGAAATGATATTGAACAAATTGAGGGAGACCACAAAAAACAATAAAAAGGATTTTATAAAACTATTTTTTTTGATTTCGATAATTGCAGGGCTTATAGTGTTAACAATTTATTTAATGCCATGGATTATTTCGTTAAAAGATGCTAAGGCACGTGATGCATTAAGAGAATTTATATACTCAAAAGGGGCATTTGGTGTGCTGATTTTATTAGGACTTCAAGTGCTACAAGTAGTTGTTGCAATTATTCCTGGTGAGGCTATTGAAGTGCTATCAGGACTTTTGTATGGTACATTCTACGGATATGTAATTTGTACAGTTGGAATGTTAATTGGCACTGTTATGATTTATTATACAGTTAGAGCGCTTGGAATTGTATTCATTAATAAAATGCTTGGTGAGGACAAGCTATCTAAGTTTAAATTTTTACATGATGAGAAAAAACTTGAAATGGTTACGTTCTTATTATTTTTTATCCCAGGCACGCCAAAAGATTTGCTTACTTATTTTATGCCACTTACCAAAATGAAACCAATAACTTTTTTTGTTATTACAACTGTTGCTAGAATTCCATCAATTATTTCTTCAACCTTTGCTGGTGCATCAATTGGTGAGGGTAAATGGGTTCAGACAGTAATTATATTTTGTGTAATTGGATTAGTCGGTATTGTAGGAATTATATTTAATGACAAGTTTATGAAAAGAGTAAATAAAAAGCGTGTGAAAACGAAAAGCGAAATTGAAAGAAAATAATTTAGGGGAAGATATGGAAACAAACTTTAACTATGAAAAGCTAAATGAAGATATAAGCGTTTGTGTGAGTAATGAACATCGATTTGGAACTGATGCTTTTTTACTTGCTGATTTTGCAAGTCCAAGGAAAAAAGATATTGTTTGCGATTTAGGGACAGGATGCGGAATCATACCACTCATTATGAGTAAAAGATTTCAGCCAAAGAAAATTTATGGAGTAGATATACAAGAACAAGCAATTGAACAATTTAAACTTTCAATAGAAAAATCTAGCCTTGCAAACGAATTAATTCCTGTTTTATGTGATTTGACAAAATTATCAACAAATCTTCCCAAAGGGACTTTTGATGTGGTAACCTGTAATCCACCATACAAGGCAAACAATGCAGGAATATTGAGTGAACTAACAGCTGAACAAATCGCAAGGCATGAAGTGCTATGTACTATTAATGATGTTTGCAGTGCCGCAAATAGCTTACTTAAATTTGGGGGCAGACTTTTAGTATGTCAAAGACCTGAGCGTCTTGCTGACGTAATCACTGCTATGAAACAAAATGATATTGAACCAAAACTATTACGATTTATTGCAAAAAACCATGATTGTGCACCTTGGCTTTTTTTGATTGAGGGCAAAAAAGGATCAAAACCATTTATGCAAGTGGACAAAACTATGGAAATGTACAACGGAAATGAATTTTCTGA
>DAMDCT010000037.1:14430-23910 GCA_032091455.1 Oscillospiraceae bacterium
ACACATTAAAAGAGGTTGATTTTATTGCGGCTGAAGATACTCGTGTAACTGCAAAACTATTAAATCACTATGAAATAAAAAAACCAATGGTAAGCTATCACGAGCATAATATAAGAGAACGAGGCGAGTATATCTTATCTAGAATACTAAATGGCGAAACCTGTGCGATAGTATCTGATGCAGGAATGCCTTGTATATCTGATCCAGGCGAGGATTTAGTTCGCATATGTGCTCAAAGTAACGTTGACATAAAAGTTATTCCAGGACCTAGCGCAGTGGTGTCAGGTCTTGCTATAAGTGGACTAAAAACTTCTCGATTTACGTTTGAGGGTTTTTTAAGTACAGGTAAAAACAGCAGGATAACACACTTGAAGTCTTTAAAAGAAGAACAGCGAACAATGATTTTCTATGAAGCCCCGCATAAGCTTATGTCAACACTAAAAGATATGCTAGAATATTTTGGGGATCGTAATATATCTATTGCACGAGAACTTACAAAGATTTATGAAGAGGTATTAAGGACCACAATAAAGGGTGCAATTAAGCACTTTAGGGAAAAATCTCCAAAAGGCGAGTTTGTGATAATTATTGAGGGATTATCTCCACAACAACAACAAACAATTACTCTAGAAGAAGCAATTGCTCATGCAAAACAGCTAGTTGAAGATGGCACTAAGGCAACTGAGGCGGCAAAGCTTGTAGCCAAGGAAACTTCATTCACAAAAACCGAAATATATAGCTCACTAATTAATAAAACAAATCAATAGATTAATAATTAAAATTTATGGTACTTTCGCTATCTCAAGTACATTTTTTAACATATATTCCTATTAAGTTATAAATTTAATAATTTTTTTATCACAAATTTTTCACAAGTTGATTATATACTATAGTTATAACGAAATTCTCCTAACTAGCATAAACAATGCTGAACTTAATAATTTGGTAGCTGGTTAGGTATGTAAATTACATAGTGACATCTATGTTATATATATCAACACAATACAAATTCAATAGTGAGTGATCCTAAGGCAAACCAATCAGGAGGTCATAAAATGGAGAAAATATTAGTTGTTGATGATGAAAACGGAATAAGAGATATAATTAAACAGTATCTTCAGTTTGAAGGATACACATATGATGAAGCGTCAAATGGCCAGCAAGCGGTTGATATGTTTTTTAAAAGTAGCTATAACCTTGTTATAATGGATGTAATGATGCCATTCATTGACGGAATAACTGCCCTTAGAATGATAAGAGAAAAGTCAGATATACCTGTTATTTTGCTAACTGCAAAAGGCGAAGAATATGATAAGGTTTTTGGATTTGATTTGGGTGCAGATGACTACATGGTAAAACCCTTTAGCCCCAAAGAATTAATTGCAAGGATAAAAGCAGTGCTAAAACGGACTGCAAAAGAGAGCAATAAAGATGAAATCTATACATATAAACAATTATATATTAACTCTGCTTCATATGAAGTGAAGCTAAATTCCAATAAACTTAACTTAACCCCAAAAGAGTTTGAATTGTTACAATATTTTGTTAAAAACAAAGGTGTAGTAATCACAAGGGAAAATTTACTCAATGAACTATGGGGCTATGATTTTTATGGGGATTCGAGAACAGTGGATACACACGTGAAGATGTTGAGAAATAATCTAGGCGAATATCGAGATTTAATAAAAACCGTATGGGGTGTAGGATACAGATATGATGAAATTTAGGCAAATTAAAATGTACCATAAAAATAGCATTAAGCAACATAAAAAGAATTTTTTAAAAATAAGCATAAAATATAAGATATGGCTTGCAATAATGACAACAGTGCTAGTGATAATCGGCACATTGTGGCTATTGCAAGTTGTTTTTTTAGAGGATTATTATTTAAAAATTAAAAGTGCTGATTTATTAAATAACACTAAAGAAATAGCAAATTCAATTGATGAAAAAGGACTAAAAGGTGCGGCAGATGATATTACAAGGATTGGAAACATAAATACTCTTTGCATAGATATATCGAACCAAAATGGGCTTACTTATGTTGAACTAAAGGGACATGAGGATGTAAGTATTAAAGTAAGAGTAGTGAATATGGCAGTCAATAACGAGGGCAAATACATTAAAGCCTATATTAAACATCCTCGTTTTGGTACAGATTTTAACACATGTGCTATATTGCACAATAACAAAGATGGTACCAGATATGTAATTATAGTGACAACAACAATTGCTCCAATTAAAGAAGCAATAAAGATAATTAAAAATCAGTTAATATATATATCAATTTTATTGGTACTTGTAGCAACTGCTATTGCATTTTTACTTGCTAGAACATTAACAAAGCCAATACTAAAAATATCAAATGCAGCAATGCAAATTGCAAATGGAAATCTTGATGTTGATGTATGGGTTAAGAGTAATGATGAGCTAGGAAAGCTTAGTGAAAGTTTTAGCTATATGACAAAGGAAATAGCAAAGGTTAATGTCTTACAAAAAGAACTAGTCGCAAATATATCGCATGATATGAGAACCCCATTAACAATGATTAAAGGCTATGCAGAGGCAATAAAAGATATTACAGGTGACAACAAAGAAATGCGTGAGCATCAACTTGATATTATTGTTGAGGAAACAAACAGATTAAGCACGCTTGTGACAGATGTTATGGATTTATCCCTTATGCAAGCAGGACAGGCAAAGATTAATATTAAGCCATTTGATATTGCCAAAAAAGCAAGAGAGATATTAGGCAGATTTGAGTTACTAGAACAGACAAGTGGTTTCACATTCTTAATCAACAGTGACCATTGTGTTATGGTAAATGGTGATGAGGTAAGAATAGAACAGGTTCTATACAATCTTATTAACAATGCAGTAAATCATATTGGCGAACAAAAGCATATTAATGTGGCAATCATACCTTTTGATACTAGTATTAGAATTGAGGTCACAGACACAGGAAAAGGGATAGAACAAACTGATTTACCTCTTATTTGGGATAGATATTATAAACCATATAAAAAGACAGAGCAAAAAGCAATAGGAACAGGTTTAGGTTTGTCTATTGTTAAAGCAATTTTAATTAATCATAATTCTAATTTTGGAGTTATAAGCACAATCGGAAAGGGAAGCACTTTCTGGTTTACCCTTGAGAAATCAGAGTTAGAATAAATAAACAATTACCGTTTACAGATTGTAAGCGGTAATTTTATGCCAAACTATAAAATTAATAATATTTATACTTAACATTGTAATTATAAGGGTTATTATGATATAGTATATATGGAAATAATATATACAGAAAGAGGCTATATGATGGAAGAAGAGACTATGCTTATCGAGCATAAAGGATTAAAGAGTATATTAACAAGAATTGGTTGGGCACTGACAGCTTTTTTAGTTGTTGCTAATGGAACGCAGTACTTGCTCAGTTTTATAATTAAAGGGTTTATGCCTAACTTACACTCAGATTTGAAAATATGGTTTATGTGGGGGCTATCAGCAGTAACAATTTATTTGTTTGCTTTTCCTGCACTTTTATTAGTTTTAAAAGGAACACCAAAATATAAAGCGAATGAGAATAAAAAATTATCAGTTTCTAAATTTTTGATGTATTTTGTAATTGCACTTGGGACAATGTATATTTGCAATTATATTACTATTTTAATTAATTTCATTTTAGGATGGATTAAAGGCTCACCAATTATAAATCCACTTGAATCAATAGTAGGAACAAATGTAATCGCAAATATAATTTTTGGTGGACTGCTAGCACCAATTATGGAAGAAGTAATTTTCCGTGGTGCATTAATAAATAGATTGAGAAAATACGGCGACGTTACTTGTATTTTTGTATCAGCATTTGCTTTTGGGTTAATTCACGGAAATTTATCACAGCTATTTTATGCATTTGGGGTTGGCATAGTTTTTGCATATATTACACTTAAAACTAGAACAATTATGTATTCAATAATACTGCATATTTTTATAAACCTTCTTGGAATAGTAGTGGTTCCTTATTTGGCTAGCACGAAGAATATGATTTTGATGGCAATTGTTGGATTAATAGTTATGGGACTAATTGTCCTTGCTATTATTCTTTTTGTGCTAAACATGAGAAATATTAAACTAGATAAAGGCGAATTGGAGATTAAGGAAAGTAAAAAAATAAAGTTGTTTATTTTTAATTTTGGCACTATAACGTTTATGGTGTTGAATATTGTTTTGATTGTATTGATGTCATTAAGATAGATTAAGTATATATAGGACGCAATATTTTATATCTAAAAGAAATATAATTAAATTAACAATAGAAAGAGTATTCACTATGAAAAAATATGGCACACTTAATGGACATTATGAATTAAATAGAGTATTTTCTAGAGTAGGTTGGGATTTGCTTGCTTATTTAGCCACTATAATTACATCAATTTTTTTGCAACACTTTTTATTTGAGTTTTTGTATAATAACATTTCGTCGTACAGATTATTACCAGATTGGCAAATACATATAATATCCCAATCATTAGTTATGATTGGGTATTTAGCATGCTTTTTTGTGTTTATGATAGTTTTAAAAGACTTACCAAAATATAAAGCAATTGAAGTCAAAAAGCTTTCAATTCCAAAATTAATATTATGTTTTATTATTGCTCTTGGAACAATTTATATTTGTACGATGATTACAGTGAAAATTAGTGGGCTATTTGGATTGATTTTATATCATCCTAAAATAAGCTTTCAAGTATTTCAAAACAAATTAGATGAACCATTGAATTTATTTTCCTTGTTGAATGTCATGGTTCCTCAAGGATTTCAATTCAATTTAAATGATTTGTTTGACATAATATTATTGATAATTTTAAAGCCTATTTTGGAAGAAGTGATTTTTCGAGGTGTTCTAATTAACAGATTAAGAATTTATGGTGACAAAGTTTGTATATTTGCATCAGCTTTTGCATTTGCATTAGTGCAAATATTCTTACTGGATGTTGTTTCTGGATTTTTCTTAGGTTTAATTTTAGGCTATATCACGCTAAAAACGGGGACAATTAAATATTCTATAATTTTGCATATTACATTGAATGGTCTAAATTTAGCAATTGCTCCGCTTTTTGGAGCAATCACTAAATATCAATATAACTCTATTATTCAAGCGGTACATATAGCAATAATTGTGCTTGCTGTTATCCTTTTTGTAATAAACTTTCGTAAAATCAAATTAGACAAAGGTGAAGTAGAAATTACACAACATAATAAAATTAAGATGTTCATCTTTAATTCAGGAACTTTAACGTTTATGTCGTTAAGTGTAATTACGGTAGCATTTATGATAATCAGTAGGACGTATATATGGTTTTAAAACCATATAATTATTTTGAAATTTTTTCTCTTGACAACTTTTCGTAAGTCTGATAATATAATAAACATAACTTAAAATAATTTAATACTTTAATGCATTGATAGGGAGTAGTAGTTATAACTTTAGTTACAGAGAGCCGTTGTGTGGTGTGAAACGGTACTAGACTTATGGTGAACTCGCCCTTGAGCAGTCGTTTGAAATTAGGCAAACCCTAAGAGTAGAATTGAACGGTTGTCCACCGATATATGGAATAGCATTGTTACATGATTTGTAATTTAAATCAGTAAACCGATGCGATAAGAGCGGGTTTAATAAGAATGTTTCAAAACATTTAATTAAATCAACTGGAGTGGTACCACGGAAGATTTTACAAGCTTTCGTCTCCTTGACTATATAGTCATGGAGACGAGGGCTTTTTTATTTTGTTATTATTATGAAACTGCCACTGTTTGCGCCGGAACGCATGCAATGCGTTCCCTACATTATTTTCTTAATATAAAATTACAATTCAAATTAAATGAGGGGGAAGCATCATGGATAAATTAATGGAAATTACGGTAGGTGACTTGTTAGAACAAGTTGCAAGTCAATATCCAAATTCACAAGCAATAAAATATATTGACCGTGATTATTGCAGAAGTTGGAGTGAATTTGACCTTGAAGTAGATAAAGTTTCAAAAGGATTTATGGCTATAGGTATAAAAAAAGGTGATCATGTTGCTATATGGGCTGCAAATGTTCCCGAATGGCTATTAACTCTTTTTGCTTGTGCAAAAATTGGTGCAATATTAGTTACGGTAAATACAAACTATAAAGTTTTTGAGCTTGATTATTTGTTAAGACAATCAGACACAAAAGCACTTGTAATGACAAATGGAACAAAATATGCTGATTATATTGGTATTGTAAACGAACTTTGTCCAACACTAAAAAATCAAAAAGAAAATGAAATTGATATTCCTATGCTTCCGTTTTTAAAATCAGTTATTGTTGTTTCAGACGAAGCACCAGATGGAATGATGGCTTTTAATAAGCTTTTTGATAAAGCCCAAGCAGTAAGTGATGAAGAATATAATATAGTTAAATCACAACAGCATTTCCATGATGTTGTTAACATGCAGTATACATCAGGTACAACAGGCTTTCCAAAAGGTGTTATGCTAACCCATTATAACATTGTAAATAATGGTAAATGTATTGGTGATTGCATGAAGTTTACACATGAGGATAAGCTTTGCATACCAGTTCCATTCTTTCATTGTTTTGGGTTGGTACTTGCGATAATGGCATCTTTAACACACGCAACATCAATGGTGCCACTTGAATCATATCGTCCTACTGACTTTATGAAAGCAATACAAGATGAGGAATGTACTGCTGTACATGGTGTCCCAACTATGTTTATTGCGGCACTTGAACATAAAGATTTCAAAAATTATAAATTCCCAAAACTTCGCACAGGAATTATGGCTGGCTCCCCTTGTCCTATTAAAGTAATGAAACAAGTTGTTGACGAAATGGGTATGAAAGAAATAACTATTGCATTCGGTCAAACAGAGGCATCACCCGTGTGTACACAAACCACAGCAGACGATTCAATACAAATAAGGGTTTCAACAGTTGGTAAAGCATTACCTCATGTTGAATGTAAAATTGTCGATGTTGAAACAGGCGAAACTTTAGGACCAAATCAACAAGGTGAATTTTGTGCCCGTGGATATAACATAATGAAAGGTTACTATAAAATGGAGGAAGCAACAGCTCAAGCAATTGACAAAGATGGTTGGCTTCATTCTGGTGACTTATGTGAGGTCGATGAGAACGGATATTATAGAGTTACAGGTAGAATTAAGGATATGATCATCAGAGGCGGCGAGAACATCTATCCTAAGGAGCTTGAGGAGTTTTTATATACAACTGATAGCGTTCAAGATGTACAGGTAATTGGCGTTCCTAGCGAGCAATACGGCGAAGAGGTTATGGCATGTATTATCCTGAAAAAAGGAGTAACCGCTACTAGTGATGAGATAAAAGAGTTAGTAAAAGCAAATATGGCAAGGCATAAAGTGCCGAGTTACGTAGAATTTGTTGAATCATTTCCAATGACTGCAAGTGGGAAAATTCAAAAGTTTAAATTGCGTGAATGGGCAATTGAAAAGTTAAATTTACAAAAAGCTAATTCAATAGAAACTGCATAGAAAATTAATATTTTATCCGATTTACAATGTTAAATTAATATTGTAAAATGAATATGTAAATATATTGACTGAAGGAGGATTACAATATGAAGTTGGCTTTTTCCACACTCGGTTGTCCTGGTTGGACTTGGAGTGATATATATGCTACTGCAAAGGACTTGAATTTTGATGGTATTGAAGTTAGAGGTATTGCAAACGAAATGTATGTGCCGAATGCAAAGCGGTTTGACGAAAATCATCTTGATAAAACAATTAAACAGTTAAACGATGGCGATATGAAAATATCAATGTTAACAACAGGTGTTGCAGTTGGAGAAGATTATGATAATGCACTTGTTGAAGCATTTGCTGAAGCAAAGGAGTATATGGACCTAGCAAGTAAGCTTTCTTGTAAATATATCAGAATTATGATTTCTTCACATCCACAACCAGAGGATATTGATATTGATAAGTCAATTGAATTATATAATGAAATGTGCAGATATGGCGAAGATAAGGGCGTAACACCATTGATGGAAACTAACGGTATTCTCGCAAACTCAATTGCTATGCAACAATTTATGGATAAAATTGCGAGCAAAAATAAAGGTGTGTTGTGGGATATTCACCATCCCTACAGATTTTTCAATGAAACTCCAAGTCAGACATATGAAAGCATTGGAAAATATATTAAGTACGTTCATGTTAAAGATAGCGTAATAAATGATAATGATATTGTATACAGAATGATGGGCTATGGTGATGTACCTGTTTTCGATGCACTAAAATTATTAAAGGAAAATGGATATGATTCATTTATATCACTTGAATGGGTTAAACGATGGAACCCAGACCTTGAAGAACCAGGAATAGTTTTTGCACACTATATGAGTTATATGACTTTTTTACTAGGAAGATTATAATAAGCACAAACCTAAAGGACTACGGGATTTTCCGTAGTTCTTTAGATTTGTGTTGTGATTATTACTAATGAAATCCAAAGCCGTTTTCTCGTAGTATCTAGTGCTACCCTATTTAATTGGATTTTGGTCTATATATTGCCAAACTTCTTGATAACCTTTTTCATTACGGATTATTGTTTCATAAAATGATGTCTGGAATATTTTTCGTCCTTGTACATTATCGTTTTTATTACACATTCTCGTTGTCAACGATTTATAAGCACAAATGATGTCTGTTAACGTAGGGCGGGGGCTTGCTCCTGCCGATTCACCTGTTAAAATAATTATTGCATGAATATGTGTTGGCATAATTATATATTTATCAATTCGTACATACGGATACCTGTTTTCTAATTCAAACAGCTGTTGCTCAGCAATTTCACCAATTGTTGAAAGTTCTGGTTTGATTATTGTGGTAGCTAGGGAATGTGATATGCAGTCGGCGGGAGCAAGCCCCCGCCCTACAATTTTAGATAAAATGGGTAAATTGTTTTCAGTAGAGATGACAGTATGATAATAGCCATTTTGACTGTAATCATATTCTTTTAACCTTGTATGTTTTCTTTTGGGTAAATTCAATTATTCCACCATCTTTATAAGCTATAATTTTAACTAAGATTATAGTAAACTATTCTAGTCCTATTTCAATCCCATCATTTTTTTTGTTTTTTCATAGTCTAAGTTTGGCACAACATGACGTTTTCTACCCTCTGAATAAGTTAATATAATTAAATCACAGCAATCTGATGTTAACTGAAATAAGCTACGCCTTACTCTGATGCTTATAATTCTTCTTTTAGGAACTGCTATTGTTTTAATGCGATACCCATAGGTATAATTAAATGTATATACTTCTTCACTCAAGCCAATGCCTGTATGAAAGTAGGAGAGTATTTTTACTAGCAGATACCATATACACGGTATCTCTGCCATAATACCTATAAAAAAAATAATGTCATTAAATTGCGGAAACATT
>DAMDCT010000038.1:0-1477 GCA_032091455.1 Oscillospiraceae bacterium
ATAAATGAAATTGTGGCAAAAAGATTGTATCAAATAAAAGACGATATAGGAGGAAAATGATATGACTATTAACGAAAACCTAGACCTGTTAGATGATATACTTGATACTGCATGGAGCGTTCCTTTATCTGGTGGAAAATGTATGGTCGATATTGACAAGCTAAGAGAGATTATTGACGATATAAGGCTTAATATGCCTGGTGAAATCAAGCAAGCTAAAATGATTGTTGCTGACCGTAAGGTGATTATAGACGATGCACGAAAAGAAGCTGATTCAATTATAAGAATATCAGAAGAACGTGTAAAAAAACTTGTGGATACAAGTGAGATTGTAAGACAATCACAAGAACGTGCAAAAGAAATCATTGTACAAACAAACAATCAAAATAGGGAATTAAAACGTGCAACCAATGAGTTTATTGAAAATGCACTAAAACACTCTGAAGAGATTTTAGGTTCTGCACTCCAAGAGATTAAAACAACAAGACAAGCATTAAAGCAACCCCCTGTAAAAAGATAAACTATATAATATAAAAATTCAACCCTCTTGCAATTGCAAGGGGGTTTTGACTGCTATGGAAATATACTATATATGTAATTAAATAATTATACTGTAATTAAACATAAAACATACAATATAAACCAATTTCAGTTTTATACTTGGTTTACATTATTACTCAATTAATTTAATTAAATATACAAAATATTACTGATATGCTCTATTAAAATATTAAAAATAACGAAAATTAAATATTGGATAAAAAAACCATTGAATATTAGGAAAAAAAGAGTAAAATAATTAAGGTTATAGTAAAGGAGAGAATAATTAAATGCACTCTTATAGTTTTTTGATTGATTTGGCAATTATTTTATTAAGTACTAAGGCTTTTAGCTTGTTAACAAAAAAGTTTCGATTGCCTCAGGTTGTTGGCGCTTTATTAGCAGGAATTATCTTAGGCCCTGCCGTTTTGGGCTTTATGAAGGAATCTGATTTTATTGCTCAACTTTCTGAAATTGGTGTTATCGTTTTAATGTTCACAGCAGGTATGGAAGCTGACATTAATGAGTTGAAGAAAACTGGTAAAGCATCATTCGTTATAGCTATGCTAGGAGTAATAGTTCCGTTAATAGGTGGATTTGGTGTAACATATTTCTTTAACAAACCTGGCATTCTTGCCTCACCAGCAGAAGCAAATATATTACTTAAAAATATTTTTATTGGTGTAATTTTAACAGCTACATCAGTAAGTATTACCGTTGAAACCCTAAAAGAGATGGGGAAATTGAATTCTCGTGCCGGTAATGCTATTCTTGGTGCCGCAATAATTGATGATATTCTTGGTATCATTGCGCTAACTGTTGTTACAAGTATGGCTGATACATCAGTAAATATCGGTTTTGTTCTGTTAAAGATATTAGGTTTCTTTGTTGCATCTATTGTTGCTGGCATAATTTTCTATAAAATTTATAGCAAATG
>DAMDCT010000038.1:1487-4664 GCA_032091455.1 Oscillospiraceae bacterium
CTTCTCGCTTTGAAACAGTATCGTATGTTTTACTTTCACCAGCATTTTTTGCGAGCATTGGATTAAAAGTCATATTGCCTCAAATGTCAACAGCAGTAATATTATTTACTGTTTTACTTGCTGTTATTGCTGTACTTACTAAGGTTGTTGGCTGTGGCTTAGGTGCAAAGATATGCAAGTTCTCAAATTCAGAATCATTACAAATCGGTGCAGGAATGGTTTCACGTGGTGAAGTTGCATTAATTGTTGCAAGTAAAGGAGCTGCAGTTGGATTGTTGTCTGCGAATATGCTCGGACCGGTTGTATTGGTTGTAGTAATTGCAACAGTTGTATCTCCAATTTTATTAAAAATGGTATTTAAACAAAGCCACGATGCTACTAATTCGATGGAAAAATTAGAGTTAGTATAGGATTAAACTTAAAAGTAAAAATCAATGTAATATAAAAAAGTTGCCTTTCACAGTATAACCATATACTGCGAAAGGCAACTTTTTAGTTGTATAATGTAATAGTATTTATGTGATAAAAAATAATTCAACCTACTGAAAATAAACAGTAGGCTGAATAAAATACCTTTAATTATTATATTAATTTCAATTCTATTCTTTCACCAAAGTCAGTACGCTGTTTTGCATTAAACGCAAATGCAACATTTCCCTTGTGAATACAATCAAGTGTTATACTAACAGTTACAAATTCAAGTGACTTAACATCATGTACTAAAGGTATATCAAAATTGTAGTCAGAATTACTGGTTGACTTTAGACTTACACTCCCATATTCAATACCATTTAGCCATGTGCTTTTTTCTGTATTTACAGCAGTAACACTAATAGTGATTGAATTACTATCGCCAATATCAATTGTATCACCGTTATTTACTGCAAAGTGTTTATTATCACAGATAACTATTATGTCACTTATTACACAGTTAATATATTTCGGAACACACCCACAAGCTTGAATATTTCCAACTTCTATTAAATCAACATTAGCAGATGTTTTATAACTACCACCGTCAACAAACTCTACTTGAACGCCACTTTCAATTGAATCAAATAGTTCTTGTTCGATGCTTTGATACATTGACAAAAGTCCATCAGCATGAAGGTCACGATCAATATAAATCTGTTTTCCAGCTTTTTTTAGTGGGGGAGCGTTTAAAAATTTAGTTGCATATTCTCTAAATACTTTTGTTACAGGTCGGTCAGACCCATCGGGTGCAACTATACCAAAGTCACTATTTTCGCCAATGCGGTATCCTCCAGCCCACCACCATGCATATAAACCAGCAGTATGACCTGTCATTAACATATTAAAGAAACGACGATAGTATTCCGCTTGAAATTCCTCTGAAACGCTATTGTCAGTAAAGTTTGAGCCAGTCCAAATTGACTTGCCAAATTCTTTCCATTGTATAACATTGTTTGGATTTGCATAACGTGAATACACATTTGTAAAGACGCCTTGTCGCATACTATTGTTATTATCGGCCAGCGCATAGCTTTCAGGTGACATGAATTCCATTGAAGATGATAGCGCTTTATAGTCATATCCATATATTCCAGGGTCAACTAGAGGAATAGTGGAAGCATCACCGGTACGAGGGCTAAGCATGTGGTTTGAATCAATTGATTTAATAAATTGCATTGCTTTTATGTGTTTATATGCAACCACGCCATCAGCGAAATTTCTAAAAGTTGCAACCATTGCGTTGTGCTCGCCATCTGCTCGTAACATATCATCTGAAACACCAATTACTTCATTTTTGTCATTTCTAGGTGCACAACATCCCCAAATACGCTCTGCATTTTCAACATTACCATAACGATTTAAAATAAATTTACGCCATTCATCGTCAAGTGATTTTCTACCTTTAAAATTTCCGTAACATTCATTGTATGTGCCTAAATATCTTTCCCAAGCAATATCATATGCTACAATTGTATCATTTTCATTAAATCGATATTTTGTAATCATTTCTTTTACTTCTTGCTCATTAAAGTCAAATGGATTAGCGTTAGGCCTAATTGCAAGGTCGGCATACAACCCATACTTTTCACATAGGCTTACAAGATGAAGTATATTATTTGAGTTAATAGAAGGATTATAATGCATGAAAATAGATACAGAATTTAGCCCAATATCACAAACTCTTTTTAAATCTTCCTCAATAATATCAGGGTCATAAGCAAAGCTTGCAACGTAATGTTCAAATTCTGCCGAATTCTCACTACCAATATTTGAGGTTGGCATATAGTTTACACCAAAAAACCGTATAGGTTTATCTCCAATATAAACTTCATTTGTTCCGTTTTTTATGTGAGCAAATTTTCTGTCTTGTTCAGCTTTTGACTTGTGAATTGTTATGTCATGTGTCAAGATGTCACACGTAACATCATTATGTAATAAGCTAACAGTTACATTTGCGTCTTGTGGCAAGTCGGTATATTTAATCATCCTTAAATCAAGATTATCATCATTTTGAACAGGGGACAGTTCATCAAGATTATAAGTCCTGGACGTATTTGAAACTGTTATTTTGACTTGATAGTTTTTTGCTTCACTATCCCTTACTAAAACAACTGCTCCATATGTTGCAGTTGTGTCATCGTTAAAATAGATGTATTCATCTGAACCGCCCTCAATAAGCACTACAGCTTGATACAGGCTGTCTACAGCTTGAGCAACACTACTTGCACCACCGTTTGCGTAAAAAGCATAATCATTTGTAGTAAAGCTAATAATGCCACTATTATTGTGCTTAGATTTCAAATTACCATAGCTGATATTAAGCATCATATATGCCACATAGCCACATCTTATTTGCTTTTCATCATAAGCTTCAATTAATGGAATAAATCTAAATCGCCTTTCCTTATCAATACCAGTTGACTGAGGACGAGGAGAAAATGAAAATAAATCAGTAGGTACATTCATTGAAGTATTAGTTAATCCATCATTCGAGTTATTACCTATAAATGCTTGCTTACTATATGTTTTAATTGTCTTTGCATTAGTAACAGGATAAAATTTATATTCAGGGTAAACGCCATCAATTATTACTCTGCTGTCATTTAACACAGCAATACTTGCACTCGAAAGTTCATCAATGAAGAACGCATGTTCACCCGCAACTGAATATGCGTGGGATAGAGCATGTCCAAATTGTATTTT